>NZ_FNDI01000012.1:0-282265 GCF_900100565.1 Paraburkholderia steynii
CAGGTATCTATAGCGGTGCGGAGTTGACGCCGAGGGGCAAGTCGATGATGGGGCTGCAAGGTGCCTCGACGAAGTGATCGCGGGTCGACTTCGCATCGAATTCATAGTTTTTCTATCTGAGTCCGGGCGCAGGGCGAACGGCGAGGGGCAAGAGTATGAGGCCGAGCTTATGTCGATTCTGACTCGCCGTTCAACTCCGCCTGCACCCTCGCTGTACCCTTGCCGGCGGGCACCGAGCCCAGCGACCTCAAGAACGTGGGAGAGCCCGCAAAGTTCGTCCCGACGACGTGA
The DNA here is from genome assembly GCF_900100565.1 of Paraburkholderia steynii. Lineage (NCBI taxonomy): Bacteria > Pseudomonadati > Pseudomonadota > Betaproteobacteria > Burkholderiales > Burkholderiaceae > Paraburkholderia > Paraburkholderia steynii. Next base: position 292 of record NZ_FNDI01000012.1, read on the forward strand.
AGCCCATGGTTGCAGGGTTCGGGCTGGCGCAGGCAAGAGTAACGAGATGGTGGCGCATGAATCTGCAAAGTTCAAGCGGCCACGAATGAAACACCTGGCAGTGCTGCCCGGCATCGAGCCCTCTGATTCGTCGATAAGGAGAACAATAACTCATGGCTTTTATCAGCAATGCACCGGTGCGCCACCGAACCGTCGGCATCGATCTGGCAATCAGCGCGGTACAGGTCGCGCAGATCTTTGATGATGGCCGTGCGATTGGCAAACCAATCCGCTTTCGTTTGACTTCAACCGACCTCAGGCGTTTCGTGTCAGCCATCAAGAGCGGCGTCGGTGCGGAAACGCCAATCACGGCAGTGATGGAACCAACCGGCATGGCTTGGTTTCCGGTGGCGAACTGGCTGCAGCGTGCCGGAATCAAGGTCATTCGAGTCAAGGGACAGCGCGTGAAGGCGTTGCGCAAATACCTCAGCGAGCATGCCAAGACCGATGCGGCCGATGCGCATGTATTGGGCGCAATACCCGGCTTTGGTGGTCGTGGCCTCGACCCCGTTCATGTGCCCGGGCCCGAGCAACATGCACTACAGCGACTGACCAAGCAACGTCACCGCTATCAGGAACTAGTATGTTCCGCGCGGCGCCGCGTTCTTGACCTCGTCCGCTGGGCCTGTCCGGCCCTTGAGCCTGTGTTACCCGATACAGTGACGCAGATCACGTTGGCAATTCTCGGCGAGCTATTCGATCCGCGCAAGGTTGTCGCCATGCGGCGCGATGTGCTCGCCCGATTTCTGTCGCGACACGCTTCAGGCAATCATCCCAAGAGCGGCCCCTTTATCGATTCGCTGGTTGAGAAGCTCAAGTCAGCTGCCGAGGAGACCATCGAGCTCCACGGTGATAGTGTCGATTTCGTTGCACTGCAATTCGAGGTGGCACAGGAAGTCGAACATTTGCGATTGTGGGATCGTCACGTCAGCGCGATCGAGCGTGAGGTAGAACAGATCTATCAGCGGGTGCATCCGTCCAATGCGCTTCGAACCATCCCCGGCATTGGGGCGACCCTGGCTCCCTTGCTCATCGGCGTACTCGGCTACGCGAAACGCTTCCGTAACGAGGATCACATCCGTGGCTTCTGCGGCATGTTCCCAACCAGAAGTTCATCTGGTGGCATAGAGAAGCCCGGGCAGAGGCTGACAAAGAGCGGTAGCGATCGCGTCAAGCGGGCGCTGTACATCGCCGCGGACGTCGCACGCAAGATCGATCCAGATCTTGCCGCCGTGTACTGGCGCCTCATGGTGAACAAGGGGCATCACCACAAGCAGGCCATATGCGCAGTTGCTACGCGTTTGATCAACCGGATCTATCGTGTGCTGAAGACCGGCGAGCCGTACGTGCTTCGAGATCAGGAGGGTAACGCGATTACCGTTCAAGAGGGCAAGCGTATCGTTGCTGCGCAATTCACAGTGCCACTCGAAGTCCGCCAGTCTCGCAGGAACCAGCCCATGCCAGAACCGGCGTAGAACCTCGTTTCGAGGCCGCGAATAAGCGTTGACAGTCGGTACGAGATCATCTGGCCACAGCGATCGGAATCGAAGCGGTGCAACGGCAAGGCAAGCGTGTGCGGTACTTCTCAACGGTCGAGCTGACCAACGCGCTGGAACTCGAGAAGACAGCCGGCAAACAAGGGCAGATCGCACACAAACTGATGTACGTCGATCTGGTGATTCTCGATGAACTGGGCTACCTGCCGTTCAGCCAGACTGGCGGGGCGCTGCTGTTTCATCTGCTCTCGAAGCTTTACGAACACACGAGCGTGGTGATCACGACGAACCTGAGCTTCGGGGAGTGGGCCAATGTGTTTGGCGATGCAAAGATGACGACGGCGCTTCTGGACCGCGTCACCCATCACTGCCACATCGTTGAAACGGGCAATGAATCGTGGCGCTTCAGGACCAGTTCTGCCAAAGCAAAAGCGACGAGAAAGAGAGCTTCAAAGACAACCGACGGAGAAGAGTTATCCACATCGGAGTAGATGCACTACGCTGTCTTGGGGTGGGTCAAATTTAGATGAAAACAGTGGGTCAGAATTCGGTGGAAATCAACAGTCCAGGGATTGATAGTGGGACCAACGTCAAGGACCGGCTGTGAATCCAGCCCTTTCCAACGACTTAGCCAAGCGGCGGGTGGTCGAGTCACAAACTCAGCAACTTCAGCCTGGCGGCCTCTCCCTGATAGCCATGCGTCCAGCCAATATTTTCGCCGTACAAGCTGTCGGCACAAATCCCTGTAGAGGGGGTCGGATTCCTCTACACGTACCGGGCAGAGATGAGGATTGGACACGGACATCGGCGCCCCTACTCAAATATTCAGTGTTCAGATGATGTATCCCGAATACTAAACAAGCTTAAGGTTGAAGATACATCGACTTCCACAAACCATTCGATAGCCTGCCGTCGTGCCGCGCTGCAAACATCGCGCAAGGCAACACCTCCACGGAGCTACCGTGTTGGCGTGCAACTCTTGTGGCGGTGGACCAAGCGGAGCATTTCAGGTTGTTCCGTTCATCGGACATGACTTGCCCGGTCGCTTTCTCTCTTATGACTCGGATTCAGTTTGCGCGCACCCTCCCCGGACGCGAGCATTCACGACGAACGAAAATAGGTCGCACCAGAGTGATGCCAAAGTCTGCGCCGTGATTGTGCGCCACTAGTGCGCCGATTGCGTCACAAATACGATAACGGCACGAGAGTTGATTTATTTAGCGTCGTGCAATCGGATTTGGAAACACTGTCTCTCTAAGGCATGTGCTCCAACTACGTTTGCGCCGCGTCTCGCCGATGTGGGAGTCGCTAGTGCAGCCCGGCTAACGCACCTGTGCACAGAACCCCGGACGCCATTGTCCAGTCGACCAAGCACTTTCGGTGTATCCGCAGCCTCAGTCGACGACGCCAAAAACTGTAAAGCAACGCCGCCCGCGCCTCGTGCGATGAGAAGACAGGCATGGGTCTTCTGCGGGTCACCCTGAAAAATTAAATACATCCTATCCAGTTGCTGTGCCGCAGACGTCTTGCCTTAGGACTTAACGCTTCCGCGATTTCTCCCGTCCGCCAGGCAGTCTTTCACACATCTCCGCTACCCAACGCCGAACGAAATCCCGGCCGTCATCGTCAAGTTTCGCCAGCATGAGTGTGATTTCTGCAGCTTCATCAGCGGCGCGGTTAGTCGTACCACGTAGTAATGCTTCCAACGGCAGGTCGAATACATCTGCTAGCTGAATCAAACGTTGCAGCGGCGGCAACGTAAGCCCCCGCTCGAAGCGGGAGACAGTTTCTTGCTCAACCCCGAGTTGTTCGGCGAGTTGCTCCTGGGTCAACTCCCTCGCTACCCGCTCCCGGGCAATTGCCCGCCCAATCCTGTTTGCAATCCCCGCTGCTGCTGCCGCTGTCACCATCTTAAGCTCACGCATATGTTGTGGTTAAACGACATGCAGTGTCGTACTAGCGTGAAAATGAGTTAACGTCATAGAATAACGTAAGCCGATATTTTGAGAATATTCAACCAATCAAGGCGCCGGTGGAGCGAGCCGGCCATGCCGGCTTCCACAACGCGATATCGGGGAAAACAATTGCAAAGCTTTAAATTTGCTGCCGTCGCGGCAGCGTCTGCGCTGGCTCTTAGCGCATGCGGGGGCGTCAACCAGTATCTGGCTGACAGGTCGGAGACGACCGAGCTGTATCACGTCTTTGATATCAAGACGGCAGCAGATATTTGAAACGGTCATTAATGCTGCCGCAGACGGTCTGGCTCAGAACTCCAACCGGATTGAGCAAAACCGCCCACTCATGATGGGCGCGAGCACTCCCCTCGCACCAGGGCGGTTCCAGCTTGTCGACATGTCATCGGCGTTCCAGGGCACAGGGATGGGTGCCTTGATTTTCCTATTGTCAGCGTCAGTCTGACTATGAGTCACAGGCTGAGAAGGACGTGGACACCATTCTTGCTCGCCTTACGCGCGACTATCGGCAGTTGCTGAAACCTCTTGCAGAAGCAAGAGTAACGAAGCTGAGCAGGAGCCAGAGTGTGTCACTGGGAGACCCTGCAAGCGACCTTTGGCTGTTCGCTCAACACTACCCCGAGCTGGTCAAACGGTTGACGCACCTCAGAAACCTCTCGTTCATCCGGTCGGACCTTGCGGAAGCGCTTCCCGGCGTTAAGTTTGAACACGAAGAGAGCGATTCCTGGATTCAGATGTTCGACCAGACGTGGTGGCAATATACCGATGCCGATAAGAACGACACGTATTGGTGGCCTTTCTATCTACGCGTGCGGCACATTCCGCCTGAATATATGACCGAAGAAGAGCAGGAAGAGAGTAGCGAAAATCTCTACCGTGTGAGCGTCGTCTATCGAGAAAAATACCTAAAGCCGGATATCGCCACTCGTGTGCATGCGGCGATGGTTGCGCGTTTTCCAGAACTCGCTCGTGGAAGACAAAAAGCGAACGTGCGGCGGTTGATGATGGAAGAGGTCCGCGAGGGCAGCCTTATTGCAGAACTGCAGCGACGGTACAGGCTTGTCATCGCAGCCCTTCAGGGTGCTTGACCCGCTAACCGCAACATTCTCCATGAGAACCCAGCTCTTGTAGGCCTTACGAGGACGCGTAGCTCCCGGCAGCGCACGTCCTTAGTTGAAGGCACAGGCCTCGGTGTCACGATGCCGTGCTCAACAGTTTTCGTGCCTGCTCAGGAGCCGATGGTGCGAGCCAGTAGTACGAACAACTCGCCGTTGCGTGATTTTCGAGGAAAAGAGAAAAGCAAATTCAAATGGTCATGCGTGTTGACCGACGGGAGCGCGCGTTATTGCGCACAGTTATCAAAGGTTCTTGCTATGCCCGAGGCCGTGCTATTTCGGCACGAACACGCTCAGGTACGTATTAATGATTTGCGCACATACCGAAGCGTACGCAAAGCCGACGACCTGGACGCTTAACTCGAAGTGTGCAAAAGTGACGAAGCTGTCAGCCACATATTTCCGTTGAAGTACCAAGCGCTTCAGCGAACGCTTCGGCAAATCAAAGACCAGCTCACTCATCCCAAGTCCGCGCCACGCCCTCACACCTGCGACGGGTATTGCAAATAGCAGCACTCCTAGCATGATGTTGGCTACGAGCGGGTTGGCGTGATGACGAAATGGTGCTACTTCGGTAGCGTAGGTTTGAGCTACGCTACTCAGAAGCGCGATGCCGAAATAGAGACTTCCTAGTAGGGCCGCTCCTTTCCCGCCAAGAAAGATGATTGTCCCGAGGAGATGCTTTCGGACGTTCTTGCTATGTTTCCGGAAGGACCGTTGACTGCGGATAACGAAGAGCGGCGTAAATGCTGCGAAGACTGCGATAACAGAATCGATAACCGTGATACCCGTCTTGACTGCGCACCAGCCAGCAACGATAGCCAAGGACTTCGTAAGCAACTCCCAGCCAAGCTTTCGGTCCTCGTTCATGAGGCCCCAGTAGTCTTCAGTGATACCCGGTTTTACGATTGCTGTCATTGGTCTTTGTCTTGCGAGTTCATGCGGATTGAATCGAATCAAACACGTCTCGTTGTACGCATCAGTGGCTGCGAGAAACTGGCGCCGGGATTATGCATCGACCGTCATGCAACTATGTGCGGTCGTTCTCCAGATATATCGGATTCTCAGGACAGAACTTGAGCCTGCGAGGCGGACAGCAGGCGCGTTGGGTGGCAATGACGTGTGTCTCCGGGAGGCGTCGGTGACGTCTCGCTAGCCGGTCAAGCATGGCGGTTAAGCAACTCCTCGGAAGCAAAGGCAAGCGCAAAGATACGCGAACGTTTTGGTACTTCACCCGAGTCGAGCAACCATATCAATGCTTCACATATGGTTTATCAATCTTTCGAATGAGCCCCCCCCTCGACCCGAAGTTTGCATCCGCACTGGCTAGCAGCTACCGCTGTCCCTCGGGAGCATCGATGGACCGAATTGATATTGCTCGCCAACAGTCGACCTGAAAGTGTCAAGGCGTACGAGCAAGTAGTGTGCGATTCTTGCCCTGTAGGATTTCGAACGTCGTCAACATTTTCTCGATGGATACACGACGGGTCGCGCTAGCGACAGGGCAATTTTTGTATCTCTCGTGACAAATCAAACCAGAACCTGCATACAATCAGGTCTATAAACAGCGTCCCAGCCATGGGGACAGTCTCGGGGGTGCGGCGGATGTCGAGCGTTATTGCGGATTTTGATTCGGAAACAGTTCCCCGGATGAGCGTCGACGCGTTTGTTCGGTCGATAGCTGTCAATCGGAATCGTCCAGTTTGTTTGCTGGTAGGAGCAGGCGCTTCGATAACCTCTGGTATGCCGTCAGCACACACATGTATATGGGAGTGGAAGCGCGACATCTTTATCACGAAAAATCCGACCCTCCGAGATGCCGTGGGGGAGTTTTCTCTTCCCGGAACCCGTCGGATTATTCAAGGCTGGATTGACCAGCAGGCGAACTACCCCGTCGAAGGTAGCGCCGAGGAATATTCGTTCTATACGAAAGAGTGCTACCCAACGTCCTTCGACCGACAAGCGTTTTTCCAACGCTTTGTCACCGAAGCGAGGCCGCATATCGGTTACAAGCTTATCCCTCTCCTTGCGGAAGCGGGATGTCTTCGCACCATCTGGACCACGAACTTCGATAGCCTGGTATCGCGAGCCTGCTCAGCTGCCAATATTGTCTGCATCGAAGTCGGCATAGATACCACGCATCGCGCATCCCGCCCACAGAACGTTGACGAGCTCAGACTCGTTTCGCTTCACGGCGATTTCCGGTATGACCACCTGAAGAACACGACTGAGGAGTTGCAGAAGCAGGATTCCGCGCTCAGAGAGGAGTTCTTGCACGAGCTCAAGGACCACGACCTCGTGGTCATCGGCTACAGCGGCCGCGACGAGTCCCTGATGCAAATCCTGTCAGCTGCCTACTCTGACGCATCGAATTGTCGGATTTACTGGTGTGGCTTTGGCTCCGAGCCCACCACCGAGGTGCGCCAGCTCTTTGGTTCCATCGACCCGTCGCGTCAGTCAGCGTTTTACATCGAGACTAGTGGCTTCGACGACGTCATTTCTCGCTTGGCAATGCATCGACTGTCCGGCGCACAGCTAGAGCAGGCACGGACGCTTATCGCGACAATGACGCCAGCGACCGGCCAGAAAATGGCTTTTTCAGTACCGCCGCTGCAACCGAGTTCGCTCGTAAAGGGGAACGCTTATCGGCTAAGTTATCCAGGAAGTGCTCTCAAACTTGACATTGAACTCCCAGAGCAAGGCAGCTGGAAGGATTGGCTTGCTGAGCGAATGACACCTGATATCGGGCAAGCGGTCATTTTCGAAGGAGGAGCGCTCTGTCTGGCGGACACGGCCACAACCTCACATGTCTTCGCAGAGTCCTTGCGCGCACCGCCTACGCGCGTCGAGATATCCGATGAGAACATCATCTCAGATGGCAGAATCGCATCGCTGTTTCGACGGGCGCTTGTGCACTCCGCAGCGAAGACGCTCCAGATGCAGACAGATTACCGTCGCCGAATCTGGGACCCCGTTCATTATGAAACCCGCGACCTGAACAACACAACGTATCGGATTCATCGAGCACTGTCCATAACCGTCGTAGGGATTGACGGCATCCCGCATGTCGTGTTGATGCCGGAGATTGTTGCCACAAGTGAAGAAGGGGAACTGGCCCCGCTTGAGCCCCTGAAAGCACTTCGGGTGGCCATTTACGGATATCAGCACAATGATATCTTCGACAAAGACCTGACGCATTGGACCGGTCAACTTTTGGGCAAGGAACTCGAAGCCGATGGTGGTGGTGCATTTCTCATATCGAAGATTCCTCTATACGCGGGGCTGGCGCAAAGAGGCAAACCACCTTTGCCGCCGAAGCTGGCGCGACATGCGAGGCAAGCCGGTATCATCGTAGCTGACGCACCTCTCGTTTTCAGTGCGAGAGTCGGTCAAGCTGAGGTTCGCAATCCCAACCCGCTACATGGCCTAGTCGAGAACCGCCCGTGGGACTATTCGCTCACCGCAACTGGCCTTTGTCCGTCGACGGATACGGCAGTCGTATGCCCGGCGGACCTATCTGGAAAATTCGAACGCTTCCTGAAAGGTCTACAAGAGGTTGCGCGTCCAGACCAGAACGAGCGCGACTACCTTCATGACTTTCCAGGATTCCCGGCTGCGTTTGGATTACCGCTTCGTTTTCCCGTCAGAGGTGATGCAACGTGGATGACCGTCGACGACGCGGTATCGACCGACGCCATGAGCGGCGCCAAGCAGCTTGCGCATAGAATCTGTCAAGCCCTCGACCACATCCGACGTGCGCGTCCAAGCGACACTGTTCTTATATTTGTTCCGCAACGCTGGGAGTCATTTAAGGTCGTCGAGACTCAGCATGAGCGATTCAATTTCCACGACTATATTAAAGCATACGCCGCCCGACACGGTCAAAGCACGCAGTTCGTGCGAGAAGAGACGGCCCGGAGCCAACACGTATGTCGGGTGCGCTGGTGGCTCTCACTCGCGCTCTATGTGAAGGCAATGCGCACACCATGGCGCATCGACGCGCTCGACCAAAATACTGCGTTTGTTGGTATTGGATATAGCCTTGACAGCGGTGCCGAAAGAGGAAGCCACGTTCTTCTTGGCTGCAGCCACCTTTACAGCTCTCGCGGCGAAGGCCTGCAGTTCCGACTCGGACGCATCGAAAACCCCGTCATGCGCGGACGCAATCCGTTTATGTCGGAAGACGACGCACGTCGCACCGGTGACACTATCAGGCAACTGTTCTATGACGCGAAAATGCACTTGCCGACTCGCGTCGTCCTTCATAAACGCACACGCTTCACCGACGAAGAGGTGCGAGGACTTGTACAGGGACTCGACGGGGTAAAGAATATTGAACTGATTGAAATCAATGTGGAAGATTCGCTGCGTTATCTATCATCCAAGATGAAGGATGGTGCATTCGAAATCGACACTTTCCCTGTTTACCGTGGAACCACTATCGTTGAAAGCGACGACACAGCACTCCTATGGGTACACGGGGCAACGCCGCATGCTCTAAACAAGTACTATAGATATTACCAGGGCAAGCGTCGCATTCCCGCTCCGCTGAGAATCCGGCGCTTTCTCGGGCAGTCGGATGTCGTTCAATGTGCGACTGAAATCCTCGGCCTATCCAAGATGAACTGGAACACGCTCGATTATTACTCTCGGATGCCGGCCACGCTGGACTCCGCAGGCAGCATTGCAAAGTTTGGAAGGTACTTGGACGGATTCTCGTCCGCTCCTTACGATTACCGCTTGCTCATCTAGCAATTATCAGCGGCAAATTGGTTTAACGATAGCTGCTAACGACTCGTTCCGAATAACTCGTCGGTGGTTGCGGCGCAAGCGTAAGAAGTATTGCCGCGTTGAGGCCAAGTCGGCACAGTCGTGTCGCAGGCAGGTGGAAACCGCGCTATCCCGGAGCTGTCGCAATAGCTGACCATTCAACGCCCACTATCCCGCAAACCTCAAACCTGGCTATGCTCCTTCTTGGAATTTGGCTGGAGCCGTCAATCAAGTGCTCGACCAAGCGAACCATCTTCACAAGAATCTGCCGATTCTCAAGCGAAACTCTGAGGATTACTCGGTGGAAGCTTTCGCAATAAACACAATGGTCATCGCCGGTCGCACGCCAAGTTCTCGTACCGAGAAGAAATCATTTGAATTCTATCGAACCAGTCTACGGTCAGTAACCATTTTGACGTACGATGAGTTGGTGCAAAAATTGAAGCAACTACTTGAAGTTCTGCGACGCTCGGTGGACTATGGCCAACCTCAAAGCGGAGGTCGATAAAATGACCAAGCGTAGAGGATAGCTCTAAGCTGACGCAGATATCCTAGTCCTCGGTACCAAGGATTCTCGCCTCCGCAAGTTCTGCCATCAATTGTTGCCTGCAACTGGTCGATATCCATAGCCTCTATCTCTTGGTCACCGAAGAGTGCGACGCAGTGTGCCAGCCAGCAGGTAGGCTGTCCAACGTCGCTGTATGGCAGCGAATCGCGTCCACTGTCCTCTTTCTCTCCATTCAGAACAAAACCTGAATAGCAACGCGAGGGGCGAAGAGTTTTCGCTGGCCAACAAGCGTCGATAAATATGGCTTTAGCCTGCCAGAACACCGCTTGTGAGGGAACGGGAAAATGTTTCGCGATTGACGACACGCTAGAGTTGTGTATCTCAGCTTTGCCGTTATGCCATGCGCTCTGTGGATGCGGGTGCAGCTGCTGCACCTATAATGGTCTGTGCGTGTCCAAATGGCAGAGACGATATCGCCGAGCGTATCGTTTCACCGACGGCCCGCCGTCATCTATCAGAATGCACGAAATTGATGTCAGGTAATGAAACTATCTGGGAGTGCCCTCCCGTTATCGCGACTACGGCGAACGAGGCAACGGTCGAACTCATGCTCGTCCTTCCCTTACTCGAGGCACTTGGATATTGCCGCGACGACATCGCTTCCAAGCATCCAATCAGGATTCAGGACGGCCGTGGCATCACAATCAAATACGCGGACTTTGTTGTTTTTGATGGCGCATCGCGTGAAGAGGGGAACGCTCTTTTCGTCATAGAGGCCAAGCGGCCAAGCGAACCATTGGGACCGGCGCGTGGTCAGGGGGAATCCTACGCCACTCGGCTCCGGGCTCTGGTTTATGTCGTCACGAATGGACAAGCTCTCGAGGTATGGCAGTATCGACGCACTGGGAGCTCGGAGCTTGTCGTTACGTGTCAGCTCGCCGACCTGGCGGCCAGTCGCGCTGACCTCGAGGCTCATTTGGGCCTGGAAAGCCTGAAGGCATACCGTGCGCAGATTCGCGAACCAAACCTTCGGGAGGTTGCATGGGACTTGTCTGCATACGAGAACGTCGAACTCGCGCGATTGGCGACCAGTTATCCGGCGGTGAATCGAACATTGCTTCGAACCGAGTTCCCGTCTCATGAGTCGAAACCCTTTTCCGTCGACGAACATTTTGCGCTGGAACCTTTGACGGTCATATACGCTCCGTCCGGCATGGGGAAGTCATGGTTGTGCGTTCGAATGTGCCAACTCGCATTGACACGACGACGCCTTCTAATTGACGCACCTATTCCAGTTTTCCTTTCTCTACCGGACGCTGCAGCAGCGGGCGCCGGTGTCAGAATGTTTGCGTACGAGCGAATTGCCGCCCACTGCCCTCAGTTCACCCAGACCATGTTTCGCGAGGTGCTTCGCACGAGCGGCTTGGACCTGTATTGCGACGCGTTCGACCGCGTTCAGGACGCACAGCGACTACAGGTCGAGACTGAGTTTGGCATCTTGCTTCGAGACTCTCCACGCACCCGCGTAACACTATTTTCGCGCCGAAGCACGCCCCCTCAACTCAGTGCATTGACCTACTATTTGCAGCCCCTTGATAGGGCGCAGCAGGACGCCCTGGAGGATACCGTATGGCGAGCAAAAGCCGAGATGCCTCGTCAGCGGCGAGCAGTCGTTGCGTCATTGCTACCCGAGTTTTTCAAAGAAATAGCAGGAAGCCCCCTCATATTTTCCAAGCTGGTCGAGTTTTATGCAGAGAATGAGGAATTGCCGACCAATCTTGCCGAGCTGTTCCGATTCTGGTTGGCAGAAGTGCTTCGACATCGTCATCACAAGCCGACGGCATACGCCGCCCTCGTCAGTGCGCTAACGGCTATCTCGCTCGAGACATGGGACGGTGCCGCCTCCGCTCTCGATGTAATCGAAGCACTGCGCAGAAGCGCACTTCCGGCAGAACTTCTCGACAGGCTTGTCGAACTGGGTTCAGTCATTGAAACCGATGGTCATTTCGAAGTTGAGCATGAGGCGCTCGCTGACTACCTCCGGGCGCGGGCAACCGTAGGGGACATTCGACAAGACCCGGCTGCGGTGATACCCGCAGTTCGAATGGGTCGCGATACATTCTTTCCCATACTTCTAGCAGCGTTGACAACGGACGTCAATGCGCAACGCATCGTACTCGAACATCTCACTGCTCTCGGCCTCAACGGCTATCTCAATGCTGTGCGCTTTCGAGGAAACGTAGCGCCCACCATCGCGTCGATGACAACTACGGACGCCGAGACACATGTGTCACAAGAATTGGTCGACGGTTTCATGACGCCCGCGCGTCGTCTGTTTTCCGCTGTCCTGCCCGACTTGGTATTTACCGCAACGGGTGTCCGCTCAACAATTGTCCGAGCAGCTGTGAGGCTTTCCGCAAACAGCACTGCTATCCACTTTTCTTTGTTGGGAGGTGACAACATTGATGGGCTTTATCAGGAATCGATTGTCGGAAATGATGACCTCGTCCTGAAAGGGCGGGAAATCGGACTTGACGCGCTTCATCTGTCGCTAGACAAACTTATCAAGACCGCGCGGCTATCAGGTGGCCCCGTGTGGCACGAAGAGCGTCTCCTAAGCCGTTTGCGGCTCCTACTCGTCGCACAACAGGATGTGGAGCCCTCGCTCGACGTCGGTAAGCAACGGGCGTATTGGGAACAATATCGAGGCGAAATTTTCGCCTTTGTCCTGCGCTATGCGCGCCACGAAATAGTCGTCGACGAAATCCTTGCCGACCTCGAGGTGCTGTCAAATGCAGATATCGATAAAGTCACCGTCTGGTGGAACGCTGACGGTAGCGAGCAGTGGTGGACTCAAGACTGGGATGAGAGTGACCAGGCGCTGCAACAGTACTACGCACGAACCGACGCGGCATATGCCGAACTCGTCACGTCAAACTTCAGGGAGGTGGCAAGTGATTTGTCGACATATTCACTGCTACCCCGGTCTTGGGACGTGTACTTCCAACCTAGAATTACTGAGCGGCGTCGAGCGTGGATTACGGCGCTATGGCATCCCGTCGCGAAAGCTACCGACACCAGAGTTCAAATTTTCAGGCATGCGCCAGCCGATGGCGTAACCAGCTTCAGCTCTGGGTGGTTCGACGAAACTGCCAATAAGCTAACCTCGCTCGGTCGACGGGCCGGAGACATTACATACGTCTCGGGTATTCCACCATCATTCTCGGGACGCAATCTGTTAGGCAGGTACGACGGCAAGACGGCCGTCCTCAGAGCCGCGAGTCAACGATTGCGGGAAGAATTTCAGCGTCACTTTCGCGAGGTCACAGGAGGATCAATATCCCTCAATACTGAGGAGTGACTGACAATCGATTGTCGGATCGTTTTTGCTTGAAAACAAGGTGGACTTTCGCTCACAAGGCTATTTTGATTTCGTGAGAACAGAATCTGCGAGCCACTTGCCACAGGTCTGCCAGCTTGCGCTAGCGCTTCACTGAAGCGTGAATTGCGCCGCCAGTGACGCGAAGCACGTTTCCCTCAGGCGTTAGCTGACGAGGAATCTCGTCGAAGTTCGGCTCATGTTTACCAGCCTCAACGGGCAAATCCCGCGTTTCCACCTTGTCTGAAGGTGCGGCAAGCACCTGATGTCGCTTGGGAAGACCCGTACGCGCGCTTACATAGTGGTGCGCCGGACAAGTATGAGGTTTTGTGCCACAGGTAAGTCGAGCTTCTGGCGGGTTCCAGACCTCTGTGATGCGTTCACCAGCTAGCGCCGAAGACGCAACTGTCAATAACAGCAGCCCGCCAATCACGTTCTTCACTTTACGCTCCGTCATTTGTCACCCGATGTCGGGTGCGCCCGATATTGTGCCCTACGCGTCAAGGATTGGGGTGCTGTGGGCGCAACGGTAGTTATTCGTTCTGACGCACTGACGGCAAGCGAATTTTGTAGCGAAGGCGGACCTGAAGCGCTCAGCTACGTCAGGTGTATCAACGGCCAAAGTCACGCAAGTCTCATAATTCGCAAATTTTTCTGATTTTCTCATTTAATCAATGATATATGACGTTCATAATAGCCATAAATATTTAAGAATTTGCGAGATATTTTTGAACGGATTTTGCGATAACTATTTAGAACCTTCACCTGAACGCAGCAGTCGAGGCAGCGAAGGCCGGTGGGCACGGAAAGGGATTTGCAGTGGTCGCCGGCGAGGTGCGGATACTCGCCCAAAGAAGCGCTGAGGCTGCGAAGGAGATTAAATCGCTAGTCAAAGAGAGCGATGCACGCGTCAGTGAAGGTGGCAGGATGCTTCAGATTGCCGGGCAAACTATCGAAGAAGTGATTGTTGCCTCGAGGAACGTGACTTCCATAATGGGAGAAACCAACGACGCCTGTCGGCTGCAAACCCAACAGATTGGTGAGGTCCGCAGCATGATTGAACATCTTGAAGGCACTACGCAGCAAACGTGGCCTTGGTCGAACAGTCCGGGACCGCAACCGAAATGCTCATCGCTCAAGCTGAGAGGTTGTTGGACACCGTCAGCGTCTTCAAGATCTCGGCCGACAAGACTGTTTGATTTCACGCGCATCCTGGACTGCGCATCAACCCCGACAAAGGCTGTGCTCTGCCTGTCGGCGAGGATGACAGAATGCTATGAGTCGTCCTCCTCAAATACGCGCGTGTCTGCAAGGGCGAGCACGTGCAACAGCGACGTCGATAACGCCGTGCAAATCATGAGCATCGAATCAATGGACGCATTCATGTCTCCGCGCTCAATTCGCCCGATATAGACACGGGTCAGGCCCGAAGCGACAGCCAGCTCGTTTTGGGTCAACCGCTTTCGATCCCTCAGCGTGCGAATCACAACGCCAATGCTGCGACGGAGCGACGCTGCTTCTGTTTTCTTGAAATCAGGTGATAGTGCCAAGGCAGAACTCGTCGCGCGAACGTGAGTAGTCTCGATCTTATCAAATCGCGACACACGAAAATCCGGTGACGAAAGTTGACGGGATTTTTACGTTTATCCTACAGACTCCACGGACGCGGAAAGGTTACCCAGCACGATCGAAAGATCGGACGACGGTCAATTAAACACTGCCGCGACGACCAAAAACCGACATTACCATCAATGCTGCATCGCACAGCCGCGTAAGCCCTTTGCTGGCGCGGGAGCGATGTCTATCGTTTCGCATTGTTACAGTCTGGACTACACGCGCTTGTTCTTCTCGCTCCGGAATTCATGACTATCGGATCGCCAAAGTCGACAAGGCGAGCAGCGACGCGCCCTGTATTTATAGTTGCGCGCACAACCTGATAAGTCCTATGACGCTGAATGCTGCATTGCGATAGTGCCCGCGCATGTGGCACGTGAGACCCGCGCCCAGCAAGTCGAAGGAGGAGCGTTTTCACGTTCCGAAATGCTTCTTTCGATCTCTTTTGCACACCTAGCGTCCCCTAGATCGCCTCATCTCCTAAATGTTCGCGGACAATCGTTCCGAACCCGCGCCGCCCGCTGTCCGATATTCGAAAGCACTTGTCTGAACCGCGCCGCGCCGGTCACTTAGACTGCCTTCATACGCTGATTCACCCATCGTGAAGCAGCAAGCGAAACCCCATCGAATCCGACAGTTTCCGCAGGAGCGGCAATGAAAGCGATCCAGTTCAACTCTTTTGGCGGTCCCGAAGTCCTCGACCTCGTCGACCTGCCGACACCCACCGCCGACGCCGACAGCGCGATCGTGCAGGTAAAAGCAGCCTCGGTGAATCCGAGCGACGTGAAAAACCTCTCGGGCCATTTCGGCCACACGACGCTGCCGCGCATCCCCGGCCGCGATTTCAGCGGCGTCGTGACGGAAGGCCCCGCCGAATGGATTGGCGCAGAAGTATGGGGCACGGGCGGCGACATCGGCTTCACCCGCGACGGCACGCACGCGCAGTTCATCAAGATTCCCGTCGGCGCGCTGTCGCGCAAGCCTCGCACGCTCACGCACGAACAGGCGTCGGCGATCGGCGTGAACTTCGTGGTCGCGTGGCTCGGCGTCGTCGATTATGCACAGCTCGTCGCGGGCGAAACGGTGGCCGTGATCGGCGCGAGCGGCGGCGTGGGCGGCGCGGTCGTGCAAATCGCGAAGTCGCGTGGCTGCAAGGTGATCGCCGTCGATCGCCACGAGCCTGACGCGGACTCGCCCGCGGGCCGTCTGCTCGATCACTACGTACCGTTCGACGAGCACTCCGCGGAACGCGTAAAGGAACTCGGCGGCGTGGATGTCGTGTACGACGCCGTCGGCGGCGTCGCGTTCGAAACGGCGCTGAAGCTCGCGAAGTGGCGCGGCCGGGTGGTCGAAATCAGCGCGACGGGCAAGCGGCGCGTCGAGTTCGACCTGATCGACTTCTATCACAACGAGACACAACTGTTCGGCGCGGACAGCGCCAAGTTCGGCGTCGCGGATTCGGCGCGCCTGATGACGGAACTGGCCAGCGTGTTCGACAGCGGCGCGTTGCAGGCGCCGTCGATTGCGCAGACCTTTCCGCTCGAACAGGCACACGACGCCTACGCGGCCGTCGCAGGCGGTACGCGCGGACGCGTCGTCATCACGATGTGACAACACCCGATTACTACAACCGGAGACTCGTATGAAGCCGTATATCGTGTCGCTGGCGGCGGGTGTCGTCGTCGGACTGCTCTATAACATCGTCGATGTGAAATCGCCCGCGCCGCCCATCGTCGCGCTGCTCGGCCTGCTCGGCATGGTCGCGGGCGAGCATGCGATTCCGTTCGTGCGCTCGCTGCTCACTCACGTGACGAGCTAAAGCAAACCGCGAACGCCTACTGCATGCGTCCGTGCCCGCCGCCCATTTCGCGCGCGCGCTCGAGCAGCATTTCGCGTTCGCGCGCATTGCGCGTCATCGATGCGGCGCGCTCGAATTCCGCGCGCGCTTCGTCGTTGCGAGCGAGCTTCGCGAGCAGATCGCCGCGCACGCTCGGCAGCCAGTGATAGTTTTTCAGCGATGGCTCGTCGGCGAGCGCGTCGACGAGTTCGAGCGCGGCCATCGGCCCATATGCCATGCCGACGGCAACCGCCCGGTTCAGATCGACCACGGGCGACGGCGCGACCTCGGCGAGCGCATCGTAGAGCGCGACGATCTGCGCCCAATCCGTTTCGGCCGCCGTGCGGGCACGCGCATGGCATGCGGCGAGCGCGGCCTGCAGCGTGTACTGACCGCTCATCCCGCCGAGCGCTTCCGAGCGCGCGAGCGCAGTCAGCCCGCGGCGGATCAGCAGCGGGTCCCAACGGCTGCGGTCCTGATCGAGCAGCAGCACGGGCCGTCCTTGCGCATCGACGCGCGCATGCGTGCGCGACGCCTGGATCTCCATCAGCGCGACCAGGCCATGCACTTCGCTTTCGTCGGGCATCAGGCCCGCGAGCACGCGACCCAGGCGCAGCGCTTCCTCGCACAGCGTCGGGCGCATCCAGTCGTCGCCCGCCGTCGCCGAATAGCCTTCGTTGAAGATCAGATAAATCACTTCGAGCACGGAAGCGAGCCGCACCGCGCGATCGTTCGCCTGCGGCACTTCGAACGGCACCTTCGCCGCCGACAGCGTCTTCTTGGCGCGTACGATCCGCTGCGCGATGGTCGGCTCGGGCACGAGAAACGCGCGCGCGATTTCATCCGTCGTCAGGCCGCCGAGCAGGCGCAACGTGAGCGCGACGCGAGCGTCCTTCGACAGCACGGGATGGCAGGCGGTGAACACCAGCCGCAGCAGATCGTCGCCGATGTCGTCGGCGCGCGCGGCGTCGAGTGCATCGACGAAATCGGGCACGATGTGCGCCTCGCGCGCGTCCATGTCGGCGCCGAGTTCCTCGTGCTTGCGCGCGTGCAGCGCATCCTGGCGCCAGCGGTCGAGCGCGCGGTTTTTCGCGGTCGCCATCAGCCATGCTCCAGGATTATCGGGCACGCCCGCGTCGGGCCAGGTTTCGAGCGCGGCCACCAGCGCGTCCTGCGCGAGTTCTTCGGCCACGCCGACATCGCGCACGATCCGTGCGACGTGGGCGATGACCTTCGCGGATTCGATCCGCCAGACTGCCTCGATGGCACGATGGGTCGCAGCCGTCGTCACGGCCGGCCTCAAGACGCGTCGGCCGCCGGCATGGCGGCGTTCGGGTCCATGTACACGAGTTCCCAGATATGCCCGTCGATATCCTCGATGCTGCCCTCGTACATGAAGCCGTGGTCCTGCGCCGGGCGCGACAACGCGCCGCCTGCGGCGAGCGCCTTTTCGGCCAGATCGTCGACTTGCGTGCGGCTGTCGCACGACAGGCAGATCAGCGCTTCCGTGCTCTCCTTCGGATTGCACAGCGTTCTGTTCGTGAAGGTCTGGAAAAAGTCCTTCGCGAGCAGCATGGCGTAGATGTTTTCGCCGATCACCATGCAAGCCGCCTGCTCATTGGTGAATTTCGGTTCGAACGTGAAGCCAAGTTGCGAGAAGAACGCCTTCGATTTCTCCACGCTGTTCACGGCGAGGTTCACAAAGATTTGCTTGTGCATGATCGTTCCTCGGAAGCTGACAGGTGACAGATGCAAGGTCAGTGGTTCGCGCCTTCGATCTTGCGAAAGCGTTCCGTCGACTGGCTCGGCTCGAAGTCGTCTAGGTCGAACATCTGGCGAACTTCGATTTCGCCGTCGGCCTGTTCGCCGAACGGCGCGGGAAAGCGCCGCGCCCATTCCATCGCTTCTTCGCGCGATCGCACCTGAATCACGGTGTAGCCGGCGATCAGTGCTTTCGTTTCCGCAAACGGTCCTTCCGTGACGGTGCGCTTGCCGCCCGTATAGCGCACCCGCCAGCCCTTCGCGCTGGGCTGCAGGCCAGATGCGTCGAGTAGCACGCCCGCCTTCTGCAAGGCTTCGTGATACGTCGCCATCGACGCCAACAGTGCTTCGTCCGGCATCTTGCCGGCTTCGCTGTCGGCCGTGGCCTTCACCATGATCATGAATCGCATCGCCGTCTCTCCTCGTGGATGAAGGACGCCCCGTGGCGGCTTCTTATTTCCACGACGAGCGGCGCGCAGTCAGATCGACAACCGGCATCGCCAGGGAAAACCCTTGCGGCTGCGCTGGACGGTTCAACCGGCGGGCGCCGTCAGTACTCGTAGCACGGCGCGACCTTGCGGATTTCGATCGTGCACCACTCGGCGGCGGGGCATTCTTTGGCGAGCGCGAGCGCTTCTTCGTAGGTATCGACGTTCAACAGAAAGAAGCCGCCGACCATTTCCTTCGCTTCGGCAAACGGCCCGTCGATCAGGCGGGTCTGTCCGTCGCGCTTTTCGAGGCGCACACCCTTTTTGACAGGCGACAGCGATTCGGCGGCGATCAGTTGGCCGCGTGACTGCAACCCGGCGCGGTATTTGAGCATGCGGTCGTAGACGGCGCGGCCCGCGATTTCGCCGCGTTCCTCGCGTTGCTCGGTGGGTTCGACGATGAGCAGCATGTAAGACATGGTGACTCCGTGTTCCGGTTGTCGGGCCGCTGCGTTCGGGGGTGCCGTACTTCGTGAGACGGGTGGCGCAGCGACAATGGCAGCAAAGGTTGATTCTGCTGGCGAAGGCAGTCTAGCAAAGTGGCAACGCGGGCGGAAAGGTCTGCTGCGCGAATGGACATTCCACTGAGGGAAATGGCACAACGCTTGCTCAGGAAGGTACATCTTCAATCAGGCAGGAGCATGACATGTTGAAGCGCTATATCGTCCGCGTCGCAATCGCAGCGGCGGCTCTGGTGCCGTTCGTGAGCGGATGCACCGTCGGCGGCGCGGCAGCGGGTGGC
Organism: Paraburkholderia steynii; assembly: GCF_900100565.1. Lineage (NCBI taxonomy): Bacteria > Pseudomonadati > Pseudomonadota > Betaproteobacteria > Burkholderiales > Burkholderiaceae > Paraburkholderia > Paraburkholderia steynii. Next base: position 20,014 of record NZ_FNDI01000012.1, read on the forward strand.
TATGTCGGCCATGAGACGACACATAGCACCGTGGGCACGGTGGGCGGCGCCGTCGCGGGTGGGATCATCGGTCACGAGCTGGGCAAGTAACGTCGATTGTTTAAAAGCTTTGAAAAGGCGGCGATTTAATCTCAATCGCCGCCTTAATTTTTGTCAAAAAATGTCACTGCCTGTTTGAATGGATCAATTGCAAATATTTGTCTTTGATTGGGATCAGTATTTTCTTTGTTACACGTCTAGAGTCTGAATAATATTCAATCCATAGCTGGCAAATTCGGATTAATTCTATTACAGCGACGATCGCAACCATTCAAAAAAGTTCACTGACAGTTTTGATTTATGACACACTCTGACGAAATCGCCCATGACGTCTTATCCCTTTATTTCATGGGCTCTACTGAATTACACCGAGCCAGCACCGTTGCTTCCACCGAACACATCACTTCCATTTTTAGATATGGCTCATCTCAAATAAATCACCGATAAACTTCGTTGTCGTATCACAACAATAAAATTTATACCAATAAAAATATCTAAAACCAGTCCGGTTAAAAGACAAATCAAATCAATCTTCTATGGCTTTCCTTTCTCTTCTGGAAATGGACCATTTCCGTTTTAGATATCAATTGATAGTTAGGGTCCCTTTCTATACTTGCGCTTCCCCAAACCGGGCAAGTTAAGTGGTCTTGCTTCGTACAGGACGTGGCATGCATAGCTTGTCCGTTTGTATTCAAGCCTCGTATTGCCCCATGAACTGAAGGAAGCACAGATGAAGAAGATTCTGATCGCGACGGCAGTGGCTGCCTCGTTCGCCTCGGTCGCACACGCACAAAGCAGCGTCACGCTGTACGGCACGCTGGACACGTCGATCTCCTACACGAGCAACGTCAATGGCGGCCACCAGTGGGCAGTCGGCAGCGGCTCCACGGATGAAAACCGCTTCGGCCTGCGCGGCGTCGAAGACCTCGGCGGCGGCCTGAAGACCGTCTTCACGTTGGAAGAAGGCTTCGACACGAACAACGGCGCACAGGCGTCGCAAGGCAAGATGTTCTCGCGTCAGGCGTTCGTCGGCCTGTCGAGCCAGGCTGGCACGGTCACGCTCGGCCGTCAGTACGACGCCATGCAGGACTTCGTGTCGCCGCTGTCCGCAACGGGCAGCTGGGGCGGCGCGAACTTCGCCCACTACGGCAACCTCGATCATCTCAACAAGAACAGCCAGGACGCAGCCAGCAACTCGATCAAGTTCGCGAGCGCCAACTACTCGGGCTTCTCGTTCGGCGGCACCTACTCGTTCTCGAACAGCTCGCAGTTCGCCAACAACCGCGCGTACAGCGTCGGTGCGGGCTACGAAAACGCAGGCCTGCGTGTCGGCGCGGGCTACGCACAGCAGAACAACCCGAATGCCACGTCGGGCGGCGCATACAACAACCTCGATCTGAACAATATCGGTCTGACGGGCGTGTCGTTCCGCCAGCGCCAGTTCGGCGCGGGCGCAACCTACGCGTTCGGCCCGGCGCTGTTCGGCATCGTATGGACGCAAGCTCGCCTCGACAACGTGACGGGCGGCACGGGTTCCGTTCATACCAACAACTACGAAGCCAACGCCACCTACAACCTGACGCCTGCATTGGGTCTGGGCATTGCCTACACGTATTCGAACGGCGCGGCTGAAGATGCGCACTTCCACGCGAACCAGGTCGGCCTGAAGGGCGACTACTCGCTGTCGAAGCGCACGGACGTGTACGTGCAAGGCACGTATCAGGAAACGAGCGCGCCGGCTGGCTCGACGATCAACGCCGTGATCGACAACGGCAGCGCGACGGGCGTTTCGTCGACGCACCGTCAGGGCGTCGCATCCGTTGGTCTGCGTCACCGCTTCTAATCAAACACGAAGCGCGGCGGGTTGATGCGTACGATCGACCCGCCGTAAGCGCTCGGGCCCGCGAGGCGACCACAACGGCCTCACGTTCTTCGGAACGTGAGGCCGTTGCCTATTGAATTGACTGAACTGACGGGATAGCGCCACGAGAACCGTGACGCCTGCTCAAACCATCCGCTTCAACTCTTTCTGCAGACGGTCGAAGTTCTCTTCGTTGGCCTTGACGGCAAACGTCTTCGCCTGCGCGCACACGGCAGGCGTCTCGAAGACCATGCGAAACGTGATGCGCGTCTGTTCGTCGCTCAGCGCATCGAAGGTAGCCGTGACGCGATAGTGCGGCCCCGACACATGATCGAACACGATACGTTCGGGCGCGACGATCTCGACGAATACGCTGTGATTCTTGTAGTCGACGCCATCCGGCCCGTGCATCGCGAAGCGCCAGTTGCCGCCCGGACGCAGATCGAATTCGTGGAAGGAATTCGTGAAGCCCTTCGGCCCCCACCAGTGCGCGAGATGCACCGGCTCCGTCCAGGCTTTGAACACGAGATCGCGCGGAAAATCGAACACGCGCGTCGATACGATTTGCAGATCCGCGATCGGCGGAGTTGCGTCGCCATCCTCGGACATGAGACAGCCTCCTTCGAACAATGCACCGCGTCCGCCCGAAGCCGGGCGGATGAATCAAGCATAACGCATTGTCGAAGCATCGCGCGCCTGCCGTGCGCGCAGCACGGACAGAGAATCGCGGCGAATGAGAGGGGCCGAACGTTCGAACGCCTAACGTCCGATCAATGGTAGCTTGATGCGGCCGTTAGGAACGAAACGCCGCAAAGTCAGACGGCAACGGACTCGGCAGAAGGCTCGATCGGAATCACCCGCCGCGCCGCGGGCGCGCCGCATTCGCGCAACAGATCGCGCAGGTCGTTGATCACCGGGAAGACTTCGTGATTCCAGTCGGCGCCTTGCGCGTCGTGCGCTGCCTGCTCGAGTTCGACGATCCAGCGGTCCTCCTTGAAGATGCGCTCGGTGAACCACACCAGCAGCGGCCACGCGACGTCGAGCAGTGCGCCGATCTTGGGCCGCTTGATAGACAGCAGGCCGAACGTGCGATTGGTGCGTTGCTCGCGGTCGAGCGGCACGTAGCAGATCCACAGGTCCATCACGATCGTTCCGTCGGATGTGCGAATCCGCAGCGTCTGAAACGGATACTGCGTGCGGATCGTCATCACGTCCTTGTGGTCGGCCCTTTCGCTCTTGCGGCTCTGCCCGAACACGAGTGCTTCGCCGATCGGCTGCTGACCCGCTTCACGCGCGAACGTGTAGTCCACTTCGACCCAGTCGTCGCCGCGCCGCCGGCCCAGCGAACGCGCGCGCATCTTGCCCATCTGCTTGCGGTGCAGGAACTGATGGTTCATGTCCATCAGGTTTTCGTGCATGAACGAGTAGTGGCATGCCACTTCGCGGCCGAAGCGCCGCGTCTTGTACGCCTTGTCGGCCACGGAGCCGAGCGGCGGCAGCGGCATCGTCTCGGCGAGCGCGGCGTCGCCCGGAAACACGAAGATCAGCCCTTCGGCTTCGCGGCACGGATACGCGCGCACGCCATTCGGCAGACGCTCACGGCCGAGATACGGCACGTCGATGCATTTACCCGAGCAGTCGTAGGTCCAGCCGTGATAACCGCAGCGGATAGCCTCGCCGTCGACCACGCCACCGCTCAGCGGCACCTGCCGATGCGCGCAGCGATCTTCCAGCGCGATCACCTTGCCCGATTCGGTGCGCGCCAGCACGATCGGCTCGCCGGCAAAGCGTACGGCATGCGTTTTACCGCGCTTCACTTCACGCGACCATGCGAGCGGATACCAGTGATTGGGATGAATATCGACACGGCGCAGATCGCGCACGGCAGCCTTTGGAGGGTTATCGACGGATTTGCTGTCCAACGGAGCGACTACGTGCATGAATGAGGCCTCCTGGCACAACGGTCGGCCGGTCGCCGGGACCGAGCGAGTTTGATAGTTAGAAACCGATGTCCGGTCAGTCTACTAGAAGTCGCACCCGAGAATCATGAGGACTCACCGCAGGTAGGCCCGCCGGTAGGCATTACCGGACGAGCGTCGACGCCCGCCGCTGCGCCAAAAACAAAGGGCGGTGCCGAAGCACCGCCCTTCCATTTTGTTGCAGCCGCAACGCTCAATAAACCCGCAACAACCTCATACGTCGCCGATACACGCGGCAACGACGCTCAACGCGCACTTTGCGTCGCGCCCACGAGACCCGAGCGATGCTGCTTGCCCCACGTCTTGCCACCACGTAGAAATTGCAGCCAGCCGAGCACCGCGCCCGTATGCCGCAGCAACTGGAACGTGAACGGCTCGGCAATCGCGGCAACGACAGCCATCGGCAGGCTCGTGCCGCTCGTCAGCCCCGTCCAGCGGCGGTACAGATGGATACTCCACAGATAGAACGCGAGGTCGATCGCCGTCTTCAGGCCGATCACGCTGAAGATCGACACGACGATCAACCCATGTCCGCCGACCACGAAGCCGAGCAGCAACGCGAACGCGGTCAGGCCGTAGACGGGCTGCATCGTGTCGAACGCCTTCACGGGCAGCATCAGCCGGCCGAGCGTGCCGTATCGCGCGTTGCCCGTCATGTCGCGGTTCCAGTACTGCGTTTGCAGGAAGCCCGCGAACCAGCGGCGGCGCTGACGCAGGAACGCACCAAGCGTTGCAGGCGCTTCCGTCTGCGCGTGCGCGTCGCCGACCACCCGCACGTCCCAGCCGAGGTCGTGATCGATGGAATAGCGCCGCAGCCGGTGAATCAGTTCGTAATCTTCGACGAGGCATTGCGAATCGAAGCCGCCGACGGCCACGAGCGCGTCGCGCCGGAACGACGCAAATGCGCCCGACACCAGCAGCAGGCTGTCGGCCCGCATCCATGCGAAGCGCGCGATGAAGTTACGCATGTATTCGTAAGTCTGGAACCACTGGAACACGCGCCCGCTCGCCGTGCGGTTGCAGACGGGCACGAGAATGCCCGTCGCCGCGACCAGCTTCGGCGACTGCGCGAAGGCCGCTCGCATGGCGAACGTGGCGTCGTCGGCGAGTAACGTGTCGGCGTCCACGGTCATCACGGTGTCCGTCGTCATCACGTCGATCGCGGCGTTTAGCGCCAGCGCCTTGCCGCCGTGCGGCACGCGCAGCCAGTACAGATTCGGATAGCGGCTGCTCGGCGCGCTCAGTATGCCCAACCCGGGCTCCGTCAGACCAAAGCGGCCGGTGAGCAGATCGCGCGTGCCGTCCGTCGAACCGTCGTCGGCGATCACGATCTGCGCCGGGCCGTGCATCTGCCGCAGCAGCGCCGCGAGCGTCACGGGCAGCACGCCTGCCTCGTTGTGCGCGGCGACGATGACACCCAGGGAGGGTAGTTTCCCGCCATCTTTCGACCGGTGCGCAGGCAACGAGCGGCGGATCAGCGGCCAGGTCTTGATGGTGACGAACGCGAGCAGCAGCGTGTCGTACAGCACGTAAGCGATCCCCGTCGACCATGCGAGCGCGCCATGCAGAAAGAACGCGCGCGCGAACAGCAGCAGCCACAAGGCGGTCACGCTGCCGTGAATCACGGCGCTCTGCCAGGTGCCCTTGCGCGGGTTGATGCGCGGCGACGCGGCGGCGAGCGCTTCGCGCAGCGACGGCCTTGGACGCTCGCCCGCTACCACCGTGGGCTCGTCGGACAGGCTGTGGTTCGTCAGCGTCGCGTCTTCGATGACATCGATATCCATCACGGCACCATCCGCTTGATGACGGAATGACGGTCGAACAGCTCATGCTTGAGCGCGCCGCCGATATGCATCGCCAGCAAGGCGTACAGCGCATAGCCGAGGTACGTGTGCAGCGCGCCGAATCTGTCGTGCAGCGGCTCTTTCACGGCGGGATCGAGATTCATGATGAAGCCGATGCGGGGAAACGGGATCACGCCGAACAGATGCATCGGATGCGTTGCAGCCGCCTTCCATGCGGAGTCGTGCATCCAGCCCGACAGCGGCAGCGCGATCATCACGAAATACAGCAGGAAATGCGCGACGTGCGCGGCCATCCGCTCCCACGACGGAAATTCGCGCGGCAACGGCGGCGGCCGGTGCGACGCGCGCCACAGCAGCCGCAGCAGCGCGAGGCCGAGCACCGTGATGCCGATCGACTTGTGCGTGTCGATGACGGGGCGCACCCAGTCGTCCGGCAGCGCATCGGCGGAAAGGCCCAGCACCACGTTCACGATGATGAGCACGGCAATCAGCCAATGCAGGATCATCGCGGTGCGTGTGTAGCGGGACGCGTGCGCCGGCGTGGAAAGCGTCTCGATGCCGTCGCGCGAGGCCGTGCGGGAAGTTGTCGAAGTGTTCATGAGCCGTTCTGGTTGGAAATCGGTAGGGACGGCGAAAGCGATGTGCAAGCCGGCGGATCTTCGTCGTGCAAGCGGCGCACCGCAATCGTCATATCAACAGAACGCCCCATCCGGTCGCTTTATTCCTTCAACGTGCGAGTCGCGGGTTTCCGTCGTATTTCCGTTTGTTTCGCGCGCCCGCCGACAGTTCATCGGACTGGCCGGACAAGCGAGGCGCCCTTCACGCGAACTGATCGATTCCCTGCACCAGCCGTTTCGCAAAGCGCGGTTCGCGCAGCTGGTCGAGCCACCATTTCAGCGCCCGGCCTTCCTGATCGCCGCGCCACGCGACGTACAGCACATTCGGTTCGCGCGGATCGGCGGTTTCCTTCTCGACGAGTTCGCCGCGCTTGAGCAGCGACGCCACGCGTTGGCGCGGCAACCAGCCGACGCCGAGCCCATCGCGCTGCGCAAGGATTTTCGCACGCATGCTGGGCACCGCGAGCGAAGTCTGCCCGCCGAGCAGGCCATACGCGCGGCCGCTCACGCGCGACGAATCCGCGACGACGATGCCGCGCTGCTTCGCGATCTGTTCGCGCCTGAGCGGTTCCTTGATGCTCGCGAGCGAATGCCGCGGCGACACGGCGAACACCCAGTCGACCACGCCCAGCTCGAACCAGCGCAGGCCGGGAATGGCGGGCGGCTCATTGGTCGCGCCGACGATCACGTCGGCGCGGCCGTCGCGCAGCGCCTCCCAGGTGCCGCTGAGCACTTCCGTGGTCAGACGCAGCTTGACGCCCGATTGCAGCGCATCGAACGCGTGGACTACGGGCATGAAGGTCTCGAACTCCATGAGTTCGTCGGTGACGATCCACAGCCGGTCTTCCCAGCCGCTCGCGATCTGCCGCACGCGTTGTGTCATGCGCGACACGTCCTGCATCAGGCGCGCGGCCTCTTCGGCGAGCAGCTGGCCGGCGGGCGTCAGTTGCAGCCGATAGCGGCGGCGGTCGAACAGCAGCGCATCGAAGCGCGTTTCGAGCTGGCGCGCCGCGTGCGACACCGTCGACGGAGCCTTGCCGAGCCGCGCCGCGGCGCGCGACAAGCTGCCGCTTTCACGAATCGCTTCGAGCAGCGCAAGCTCTTCATCCGTCAACATGTGCGAACCTGTCGAATGAGATCAACGGGAAAATCGTACGGCAAAACCCGAATGGCGGTCCATCATAGGGTCTTCTGGCGATGTCTTGCCGCGCGGCTGGCATCGCAGCGGCGCAGCGCATATCGCGCGGGCTGGGAACGCGGGATAGAAGGAGCAGCGAAATGGGATTGTTAGTCGACGGTCAATGGCAGGACAAATGGTACGACACGGCGTCGACGGGCGGCCGCTTCGTGCGTACGGACGCCATCTTCCGCAACTGGGTCACACCCGACGGCGAAGCCGGCCCGAGCGGCAACGACGGCTTCGAAGCGGAAGCGGGACGTTATCACCTGTATGTGAGCCTTGCGTGTCCGTGGGCGCATCGCACGCTGATCGTGCGTGCGCTGAAGGGCCTCGAAGACATGATCAGTGTCTCGGTCGTGCATTGGCTGATGCTCGGCGACGGCTGGACCTTCGCCGACGGCCCGGGCGTCGTGCCCGACACGCTGAATCACGCGAAGTATCTGCGCGACGTCTACGTCGCCGCGGACAAGCACTACACAGGCCGCGTAACCGTGCCGATTTTGTGGGACAAGCATCAACGGACGATCGTCAGCAACGAGTCGTCGGAAATCATCCGCATGCTGAACTCGGCGTTCGACGAACTCGGCGCTGAGCCGGGCGACTTCTACCCACCGCCGCTGCGCGCCGAGATCGACGCGATCAACGCGCGCGTCTACGACACGGCGAACAACGGCGTCTACAAGTCGGGCTTCGCGACCACACAGTCGGCGTACGAAGAGGCCGTCGCGCCGCTATTCGAGACGCTGGACTGGCTCGAGCAGAAACTGTCGACGCAGCGATTCCTGACGGGCAACCGGCTGACGGAAGCGGACATTCGGCTCTTCACGACGCTGATCCGTTTCGACGCCGTGTACTTCGGCCACTTCAAGTGCAACCTGCGGCGCATCGCGGATTATCCGAATCTGTCGGCTTATACGCGCGACATCTACCAGCACCCGGGCGTAGCCGGCACGGTGAACTTCGAGCATATCAAGCGCCATTACTACGAGAGCCACGGCTCGGTGAACCCGACGGGCATCGTACCGCTCGGCCCGGTGCAGGATTTCAGTGCGCCGCACGATCGCAAGCGGTTTGTGTGAAGCCGTTGCGCTAGACTGTCCAGCGACTTTAGCCAACAGTGCAGGAGACGCTCATGCTACGCAAGACACGCACCGCATCCCAGCTACAGGACGAGGTGAGACGCCGCATCGAGCGCGCGCCGGAGGTGGTCGAAGACGGCGTAAAGATCCGCGTGCCGCGTCCGCAGATGCAGGAACCCGACGCAAGCGGCTGCAACTGGACGATGAAAAATTTCGGCAATGCAATTGGCTTCGACCGCACCGTGGACGAAGCGCTCAAGGCGGTGCAGAAGGAATACAACCTGTCGGAAGACACGAAAGATCTGAGCAGCCTGTTCGGCGACCCGAAAGGCTAAGGCGATTGCCGAAGAAATCCCGACAACCTACACACAGTTTGCCACCTGGGCGGCACAAACCGTTCGCTGACGCCGGCGCTTGTGCGGGTGTCTGAAGCGGGGGAGGCATCTGTTCAAAGCGTTGGCAACGGGCATGAACTGATATGTTGCCGCACGAAGGACGGGGCCGTAGGGGGCCCGTGGGCAAGAACAAGAATTAGCGGTGTGAGCCGCTTTCTTTTGCCTACTTTTCTTTGCGGCGGCAAAGAAAAGTAGGTGCCGCCCCGCACAGGGGCGACGCTTGAAGCAAGCTAACGAAACGCGGATGCCAGCGCAAAAGCAGAAACACCGCTAATCACGCCACAGTGGCAAAAGCCTCCTCAATCTGAGCGGCATCGGTGGGCCGCACCACCCGCGCCACTTCAACGCCATCACGCACAAAGATCAGCGTTGGCCACAGCTTAACCTTGAACGAACGCCCGAGCGCCCGCCCGGGCCCGTCCTCGATCTTGAGATGCCGAGTCCCCGGATGCTGGGCAAGGGCCTTACCGATCACAGGCTGCGCACCCTGACAATACCCGCACCAGTCGGTGCCGAATTCGACGACAGTCACACCTGCCATCGCATCAACATCCGCGCGCGTCGGCGCGACCTTCGAGTATTGATTCGCGTTAGTCATAAGCCTCCATGCGCCGGACAACGCAGCGCGTCACACGGCGCGTCACACGCCATGTTGCCCGTAGTCGAAGAACCCTGCCGACGGCTTGCCGTCACTTCGCCGCAGCCTGCCGCCGCGCGCGAACAGCCTGCGCAAGCGTATGCAGCACAGGCTCAGTCTGAGCCCACCCGATACAAGCATCAGTAATCGACACCCCACGAGCAAGCGGCACACCCGGCTTGAGATCCTGCCGCCCGGCTTCGAGATGGCTCTCGATCATCACCCCAACGATCCGCTTATCCCCGCCCGTCAACTGGTTAGCCAGATCCTGAGCGACTTCAATCTGCCGCTCATGCGACTTGTTGGAATTAGCATGCGAGCAATCGACCATCACCTGTTCCCGCAACCCCAACTTACGCAGCGCGGCACAAGCCTCCTCGACACCCGCAGCATCATAATTCGGCCCCTTCTTGCCGCCACGCAAGATCACATGCGCGTCATCGTTGCCACGCGTCTCGAAGATCGCAGCCATGCCCATCTTGGTCATACCCATGAACGCATGGCTCGCGGCCGCAGCGACAATCGCATCAGCGGCAATCTGCACGCCGCCATCAGTGCCGTTCTTGAACCCGATCGGGCACGACAGGCCAGAAGCTAGCTGCCGATGGCTCTGACTTTCAGTCGTACGCGCGCCAATCGCGCCCCAGGCGATCAGATCGGCAATGTACTGCGGGCTCAGCAGATCAAGAAACTCAGTGCCCGTCGGCAGACCAAGCCCGCTGATCTCGAGCAGCAGTTCGCGCGCCCGACGCAGCCCTTCGTTGATCCGGAAGCTGCCGTCCAGACGCGGATCATTGATATAGCCTTTCCAGCCAACCGTCGTACGCGGCTTCTCGAAGTACACACGCATGACGATCATCAGATCATCGCGCAACGAATCGGCGGCGACTTTCAGCTTGTGCGCGTATTCCATCGCCTGATCGTGGTCGTGAATCGAGCACGGACCGACGACGACGACCAGCCGGTCGTCACGATCATGCAGGATATCGGCGATTTCGACGCGGCTCTGTTCAACCAGCGTCTGCACGCCGGGCGGACACGGCAGTTCGTCGAGCAGCAGCGCCGGCGAGATCAGCGGACGCACCGCGCCGATGCGCGTGTCGTCGATGCGCGTGATGTCCTGGGTGGAATCGGCGACGCCGGCTTCCTGGTCGCGTGTGGGGTTGTCGATGCGGCTCACTTTATTCTCCAGCTCTGCATTTTGGGGCGAATGTGGATTATCTCACTCGCCGCGCGGGAGACGCAGCCGGCCTCCCGCGCGGGCTTCAGCCGCCGTTCATCAGCTGGATCAGATAAGGCTTCCACACTTCGGGGTGCGCGAGCGTCTGGTGTCCGTACGATTGCGCCGTCTCTGGCATCTCGACATAGCGCCCTTGCGGCACCTTGTCGATCAGCCGCTGCATCACGTTCAGATCGGTGGCATTGATCAGATCGTCGGCGAAATTGACGGCGAACAGGCGGCCGCGAATCGCGCCGAGATCCGGCTCCGGGTTGTAATCCCACGACGACTCGAACCAGTACAGCACGTCGTTGGGATCGGTCTTCGCCGCATCCGCGACGATCGATTCCGTCATGCGCGTCGCGGCCGCACGGTCGGGCGCCTGTTCCTGCATGCGTGCCGCGTTGCCCGTAATCAGCGTGAAGACGGGCATCACGCGCGTCCATTGCGTCGGCGGCGTGGTGTAGCTGCCGTCCTGCCAGCCCGGATCGCTGCGGATCGCGCCGACGATCATCTGCCGCCACAGCCAGTTGCGGCCCGCCATCGCGATCGGCTGGCTGGCGATGGGCATCAGCGCGTCGGCCATGCCCGGATAGCGCTCGCCCCACATCCACGTCTGCATGCCGCCCATCGATGTGCCGAGCACGAGCTTCAGATGCCGCACCTTCAGCCCTTCGACCAGCAGCCTGTGATTCGCTTCGACGACATCGCCATAGCCGTAGTGCGGAAACTTCGTGCGCAAGCCGTCACTCGGTTTGGACGAGCCGCCACGCCCGAGGCCGTCGGGAATCACGATGAAGTAGCGCTGCGTGTCGAGTGGCTCGCCGGCGGCGAACAGTTCCTTGCGCATCAGCGGTGTGAGAAACGCCTTGCCCGTACCCGTCGTGCCATGCAGCAACAGCACGGCATTCGTGATCTCGCCGTGCGCGTCGCGCTGCGGCGTGCCGAGCGTCACGTAGTGGATGCGCAGCTCGGGAAAGATCGTGCCGTCGGAGAAATGGAAGTCATGCGCGATGAAGTCGGCGGCATGTTCGGTGGGATCGGTGGAAGCGTCGGCGGCGTGGGCAGCAGACAAGGTCTGCGCGAATGCGAAAGCCGTCAGTAATGCAAGACGAGTGAGAATCGAACGAAACACTGTTGGTCTCCGTCAACGTGTACGCGATGGGTTGCGATCGTACACGATGACGGAAACGCGCGTGCGGGCGTGCCCCGCGAACCTCAGAGCGCGTCGTAGCGCGCCTTGATTCTCTCGAACATCGTCCAGAACGACGCGGGCGCGGTGCCGTTCAGGCGCTCGCGCAGCACGTCGAGATGGCTGTGCCAGCCGGGACCGACATCCAGTTGCTCGTCGCGGCCTGACAGGTTGCGATGCGTGAGCACGAGCTTCACCTGATCGCCCGCCTCCGACAGCTCGAAGGTCACTTCCGACAGATTGTCCTGAATGCTGCCCCATGTGAACGCGAGCACATGCGGCGGCTCGAAGCGCAACAGCCGGTGCAGCGAATCATGCCCGCCCGCGTATTGCCGATACGGCTCGGGCGGAACCTCAGGCGACGCCGACAACAGCGAGTGATCGAAACGCATCATGAAGTCGCCGCCGGGCTGCGGCGGCATCGCGCCGGATGCCAGCCACTGGCTGCGTTTGTCGGACTCGGTCAGATACGCCCACACGCGCTCGATCGGGCCAGGCAGCAGACGTTCGAAGCGCACGACCTGCGTGTCGTCGAAAACGCCGAGTGGTTCGTTCTGGTTCATCGTGTATCCCCCTTGGAATTGCGCAGCAGGCCTTCGAGCGCGTCGAGCCGGCTGCTCCAGAAGTGTTCGTAGAAACGCAGCCACGCGTCGGCGGCGGCGAGCGGAGCCGGGTCGATCCGGCAGATATGCGAGCGCCCTTGCACCCGGCGCTGGATCAGCCCCGCACCTTCGAGCACCTTGACGTGCTTCGACGCCGCCGCGAACGACATCGCGAACGGCGCAGCCAGTTCGCCGATGCTGCGTTCGCCGGCGGCGAGCTGCGCAAGCATCGCGCGCCGGGTGGGGTCGGACAGCGCGCGAAACACGCCGTCGAGAGCGGACTCGTTCATCGGTCCGAGTATAGGCAGGGTCTCGACGTTATTCAACCATTCAGTTGAATATTATTTGCCTCGCATCAATGCGCGAATCGCCGCGCCGAGTTCGGCAACGAGCCGGTCGGCCTTCTCGGGACGCACGCCCGCGTAGCCGAGCATGAAACCGTTGTAGCGTTCCGCGTCCTCACCTTGATGGCAGTACGTGCTCAACGGCGAAACCGACATGCCTTGCTCGCGCAACGCGCCGCTGACATCACGATCTTGCAGCGGCGCATCAAGGCGCATCGTCAGATGCATGCCGCTGCCATCGGATGAAACGGTCACGAGATCGCGCATGTGCGTATAAATCGCGCTCACCATCGCTTCGCGCCGCTGCTGGTAGATGCGGCGCATGCGTCGCAAATGGCGCGCGTACTTGCCGCTTTCGATGAAATCCGCCAGCGCGACCTGATCCGCAACGCGCCCTTGCCGCGACATCTCGCCGATCACGCCGCCGATCTCCGGCGCGAGGCTCGCCGGCACGATCATGAAACCGATGCGCAGCGCCGGAAACATCGTCTTGCTGAAGGTGCCGAGATAGACGACGGGCGCCGCGTCGCGCAGACCCTGAACCGACGGCAGCGGCGGACCGCTGTGGCGAAGCTCGCTGTCGTAGTCGTCCTCGATGATCCATGCGCCGCGCTCGACGATGTTGTCGATGATCGACCAGCGCCGCTCCAGGCTCAGCACGCTGCCAAGCGGATATTGATGCGACGGCGTGATGTAGACGAGGCGCGGCGGCGTGCGCTGCCAGTGTGCGTCCGTGGGCGCGAGTCCGGCGGCGTCGACGGGAATCGGGACGATGTTCAGGCCCGCTGCCTGGAAGGCGATCCGCGCGCCCTGATAGCCGGGGTTTTCGAGCCATGCGGTATCGCCGGGATCGGCGAGCATGCGCGCGCACAGGTCGAGGCTCGTATGCGTGCCCGATGTGATGAACACCTGATCGGCCGTGCAGCGCACGCCGCGAGACACGCGCACATATTCGGCCACCGCGCGCCGCAGCGACGGATGACCCGCGTGATAGCCGTAACCGAGATCGCGCGCATCGACGGATCGCCATGCGCGCTCCATCGACGCGCGCCATTGCGCGACGGGAAATTCATCGAGCGCGGGTACGCCCGCCTGAAACGGCGAACGCATGCCGCGCGCGGCGCGATCGTGCGGCAGACTGGCGACGCGCCGCGACAGGCGGCTGACAGGCGCGACGTTGGCCTCTTCTGCGCTCGCCGAAGGCAGCGCGACGCAACTGACGATCGACCCGTGACGGCTCGCCGCGATGAAGCCTTCTTCAGCAAGCCGTTCGTATGCGTACAGCACCGAGTTGCGCGCGATGCCGAGTTGCTCGGCGAGCGCGCGTGTCGGCACGAGCTGGCTGCCGTGGCGAATGTCGCCGTTCAGGATGGCGTGACGCAGGCTTTCGTAAAGCAGCGTTTGCTGCGTGAGCCTGCGGCCCGCCGCCTGGCTCGCGAAGCGCGACATCAGCAGCCCGTAGTCCAATTGCGTGGCTCCAGATTTTGCATTCGAGGTGGAGCTAACAATAGTGCCACAGAAACCCTATGCTTCGTCCATACCCGTCGATATAGGAAAGGAGCGCTACTCGTGACGCAAGCTGTGAAGATCCGCCCTGTCGTTCCCGCCGACTACGAAGCATGGCTGCCGTTGTGGGACGGCTATAACCGTTTCTACGGCCGCTTCGACGCAACAGCGCTGCCGCGCGAAATCACGCAACTGACGTGGGCGCGCTTCTTCGACGGACTGGAGCCGATGCATGCGATGGTGGCCGAGCGCGCCGACGGCACGCTAAGCGGCCTCGTGCATTATCTGTATCACCGCAGCACGCTGATGGCGGGACCGACGTGCTATCTGCACGATCTGTTCACGCTCGAATCCGAGCGCGGCAAGGGCGTGGGCCGCGCGTTGATCGAAGCCGTCTACACGGCAGCAAAGGCCGCGCGCGCCGAACGCGTGTACTGGCTCACGCACGAGTCGAATCAAACGGCCATGCAGCTTTACGACAAGATCGCGGACCTGTCGGGCTTCGTCGTGTATCGGAAGCCGCTTTAAGCGAGGTCCTTGACGAGCGAGCGGCGCACGTCGTCCACAATCGGCTGCAAGTCGACGGGATAGCCCGGGTGATCGCAGCCGATAAGCAACGCCGCGCCGTCACGCAGTCGCGATTTCATCGAAGGCGTCAGTTCGAAGCGAACGAAATGCACGGCTGAGGTCTTCTCGTTGTTCTCGCGTTCGAGGTCTTCGTCGGAGATCGCGTAGACGGACTCTTCGCCGTCCACCCGCATGAATACGCTGTCTTCGATACCAATCAACCGCGCGAGCGCCGCGCGTCGCTCGACTTCGTTTTCGTACTCGATCTGCAGCGTCGCCTTAAAGTTGCTGCCGTTGGGCACGAGCGGCAGATACGCTTCGAGTTCACCCTGAATGCCGTCTTCGTCGAAGATCTTTTCGATGTGCAGCATCTCCTGGATCTGGTAGCGGATCGTCAGTTCGTCTTCGAACAGGAACGTCAGGTGATTGCCCAACCGGACGATACGGCTTTTCTTGTGCTCGATGATCCGCTCGCGCATCGTCTTGCGCTGCTTCGCATAGTTTTCGAGCGACAACAGGGAGTTCCTCGCGATGCTCATCGTTATCCTCGCAAATTGAAGATCAAAGGCCGTATGCCTTGCGCAGCAACGTCAACGGATGCGCGAGCGGCGTCTTCGGCAAACTGTTCTCGTCGAAACCCTGTTCGATGTGATGACCGGCAAGCTGGCAATCGGATGAGATGTAATCGGGCTGAGGCTGCGCCATCGCCTTGAAGACGGGCGTGCCGATCTTCATCGCCATCGCGTGAAATTCCTTCTTCACGCCGAACGTGCCTGCGTGACCGGAACAACGCTCGACGACCGTCACCTGCGTATCCGGCACGAGCGCGAACGTCTCCGACGTCTTGCGTCCGATGTTCTGCACGCGCGCATGACACGGCACGTGATACGACACCTTGCCAAGCGGCGTGTTGAAGTCGGTCTTCAGCAGACCATCACGATGGCGCGCCATGAAGTATTCGAATGGGTCCCAGAACGCTTCACTGACGGCGCGCACGTCCAGGTCGTCTGGAAACATGAGCGGCAGCTCATGCTTGTACATCAGCACGCAACTCGGAATCGCGCCGATGATCGCGTAGCCGTCGCGCGCATAGCGCGCGAGCACGGGCATGTTCTTCTCTTTCTTCGCCGCGACACCTTGCAGGTTGCCTTGCTCCAGCAACGGCATGCCGCAGCACGCCTCGCTCGATACCAGTTCGTAGGGAATGTCGTTGTGCGCAAGCACAGCCAGGAGATCGTGACCGATGCCCGGCTCGTTGAAATTCACGTAGCAGGTGGCGTAGATCGCGACCTTGCCGGGCGTACGCTCGCCGTCCCTGGTCTGCACCTGCGGCGATTTCTTCGCGGCGCTGCGAAACTTGCGCGTGGCGAAGTCGGGCAGCCAGGCGTCCTTGTCGACGCCGAGCGCCTTTTCCATCATGCCGCGCGCAGCGTGCGTGTGGTTCACCGCGTTGACCGTCTGCGTAACGATGGGAATGCCGGCGAACGTGCCGAGCGCATCGGTGTTCGACAGGAACTTGTCGCGCAACGGTACGTCTCCGCGCTTGAAGGCGGCAGCCTTCGCGCGCAGCATCAGGTGCGGAAAATCGACGTTCCATTGGTGCGGCGGCACGTAGGGGCATTTCGTCATGTAGCACAGGTCGCACAGATAGCATTGATCGACGACCGCGCCGAACTTCTTCTTGTCGACTTCGTGCGCCTCGCCTGTATCCGTTTCGTCGACGAGGTCGAACAGTGCGGGAAATGCGCCGCATAGCGACACGCATCGGCGACAGCCGGCGCAGATGTCGAACACGCGCGTCAATTCCTGATCGATCGCGTCCGGATCGTAGAACGCGTCCGATTGCCAGTCGAGCGGATGGCGAATGGGCGCTTCGAGACTGCCTTCCTTGTGAGGCATGGCGTGCGTCTCCTGTCGATCAGTGTTGGCGCTTTAGCGCCTACTCTGGTCCCATGCATGGCGGGCAGGCTTACTCCCATCCCATGCAATGCTGTGGGGGTTTTTTATGCGCTTCTTTCTCATAAGCGCATTCATTCTTTTTTTGCGCATGCGCTGCGCGAAATCGTGATCGTCTCACTTCGTCTCGCGTTTGTACCGCACTATCGCGTCCGTCTGCATGCCAAGCCTGCACCAAACGGAAGCGACAACACGCGCCAGCCGCGCAGCCGGCGCGTGCCACTCAATCGACCAGCGCCTCCAATGCCTTCGTATAGCGATTCGCATGACTGCGTTCCGCCTTGGCCAGCGTTTCGAACCAGTTCGCGATTTCGTCGAAGCCTTCTTCGCGCGCGGCCTTTGCCATGCCGGGGTACATGTCGGTGTATTCGTGCGTCTCGCCCGCAATCGCCGCTTGCAGATTCTGACGCGATGAACCGAACGGCAGCCCCGTCGCCGGATCGCCCGAGACTTCCAGATATTCGAGGTGGCCATGCGCGTGGCCCGTCTCGCCTTCCGCCGTCGAGCGGAATAGTGCCGCGACGTCGTTCTGTCCCTCGACATCGGCCTTCGCTGCGAAATACAAATAGCGGCGATTGGCCTGTGATTCACCCGCAAATGCGGCCTTCAGATTCTCCTCCGTCTTCGAACCCTTGAGTTGCGCCATCTGAGCCTCCATCCAAAGCCTGTATGTGGGAGCGCGCGTTTCTGATGGCAACGACCGGCCCGACGCGCGCATCTGAGCCGTGCCTTAAATCTAGGAGGTCGGTGATGCGTTCCCAATTGGGTTTTTCAATCCGCCCGATAGCTGTTTGCCTTGCATAACCGTTGGCCCGAAGTAGACTGAGGAAGCGCACATACTTAATCTTTCACCGGGGGATTTCTGCATGCGGCTGACAATACTGATCAACGGTTCGGACCCCACCGTCAATCACGACTACGCCGTGCTTTGGCTCGACACGGACGAGTGTCGCTGGTCGAGAGAAGCACACGATGGGATCGACCTGCCCCCATGGGGCGAACTCCATGACGAGAACGGCGTCACCAAGCTCTGCGCGCCGAGCGCAGAAGCGCCGTTATGCACGTTGAATGGCCTGCACGTGGACGGACGGCAGCGGGTCAGCTCGGCACAGGGCAGCGCGGCGTGGTCGTCGGACCGCACGCATGCGCGGATGAATGGTTACTGGCGCTTGCAGGCCGTTGACCGCTTGCCTGTCAACGCCGAGCACAGCGTGTTCGGACGCTAAGCCTGCTTCGTATTCACGCCCGCGCCGCTCGCCCCCTGGCCGACGCGGGCCTTTCCTCAGTCACTCCCATCTCTCGCCGTCGAACGCGCAGAATTTGCCGTGCGGCATTGCGTCGTGACGGTTTTGCCGATACGTCGACGCGATGGCGCGTAACGGCGTGTAAGCCCTTGCATTGTGCATAGGTCGCGCGGCTATACTTGCGGCCCCCCTCATTCGCCTTTCCGATCTATGAAGAAGTGGTTAGTCAGCCTGCTTATCGTGGCCGCGAGTCACGCGACTCACACGTGGGCAGCAACGTCTTGCACGGATTTCACGCCCAACGCCCAATGGCCCGTGCTGACGAACGCGAAAATGACGCCGAAGTCGCGCATGCTGTGCTACTCGGATTTCGCCGTTCTGCATTCAGGCATCACGCATGGTCCGCTGTGGTCCGCCGAGCATTTGACGCGAGACCACATCGAAGCCGCAAAAAACATGGTGCGCACCAACAAGTTCTTCGAGGACGCGCGCCTGCCCGACGGCGAAGGCGCGACGCTCGCCGACTACAAGCGCAGCGGTTTCGATCGCGGCCATATGAGCCCGGCTGGCAACCGATGGAACGCGGAGGCGATGGCACAATCGTTCTCGCTTGCGAACATCGTGCCGCAGAACCGCGAGAACAATCAGCGCATGTGGTCACGCATCGAAACGGCCGTGCGCAAGCTGTCGATGAAATACGACGACATCTACGTGGTCACCGGCCCGATGTTCATCGGCGGACAGTTGCAGACCATCGGGCCGACGCGCGTGTTCGTGCCGACGCAGTTGTTCAAGGTCGTCTACGTGCCGTCGAAGAAACTCGCGTTCGCGATCGTCGCGGACAACGTCGCCACCGACCACTACGACCTGAAGTCGGTGCATGATCTCGAAGCGATGAGCGGCATCCGCTTTCCGGGCATTCCGGAAGGCCTGAAAGACCAGCATCCGGGAGGGCTGAAAGGTGTTTAAAGCATATTCGAACGACGACGAGGTGCTCAACATCCAGGGCGACGCGCTGACGGTGTCGAACGGCACCACGCGCGTCGTCGTGAACGGCACGCTCGCCATCACGAAGGACAAGCGCGGTCTGAAAGCGGCGCTGGCCCTGAAGGAAGCGCTCGACGGCATCGTCGCCGCGCTTCAGGCGGAATCGCATCTGCCGGAACAGGTGAAGGAAGAGCCCGACGCGAAGCCGGGCGTGATCGACAATCCGTTCTAGCGTCCGGCGCGGAGCGTCAAGCGTCAATGCGACACGGCGGGCTCGCGCAGGCTCGCCAGCGCCTGCGCGACCTGCTCGACCACGCTTTCCCAGTCGCCAGGTGACGTCTGCCGGAAAAGCCGTGCAGTCGGATACCACGGCGAATCGTCGCGGTCGCGGAACCAGCGCCAGCACGCGTCATAGCGCGACAGAATCCACACGGGCGTGTTGAGCGCGCCCGCCAGATGCGCCATCGACGTATCGACCGTAATCACCAGATCCAGGTTTTCGACGATGGCGGCCGTATCGGCGAAATCCTGCACGTCGTCCATCGGATCGAACGGGCGAAACCCGGCGGGCAGATCTTCGATCTGCGGGCGGGTCGCGGCGCCTTTCTGCAAACTCACGAACGTCATGCCAGGCACGCGCAGCAGCGGCAAGTACGACAGCGCCGTCAGTGACCGGCGCTGGTCGATCGCATTGGAACTGGGATCGTGCGGACGCGGATCGCCCGCCCACACCAGGCCGACCTTGAACCCGCCTTCCGGCAACCTGCTGCGCCAATGCTGCGCGAGCGCGGCGGGCGCGCGCAGATAGGGCGTCGACGCGGGAATCGTGTCGACGGTCGTGCCGAACAGCATCGGCAGGCTCAGCATGAGGCACCAGGTGTCGTGCGGGGGAATCGTCGTCTCGCCGTCGAGCGAATACACCGCATCCACGCCTTCGAGACTTTCGAAAAGCCGCCGCAACGGCGGCTGGCAAGCGACGCTCACCTTCCCCGCGCCACGCGCCTTCAGCATCGATACATACCGGCAGAATTGCAGGCCATCGCCGAAGCCCTGCTCCGGCCACACGAGCAGCGATTTACCGTTCAGCGGCTCGCCGCGCCACTGCGGATACGGCACGGGCGGCGGAAACACGCTGCGCGTGCCGACCGCTTCGTGATAGCGCGACTCGTAGAGCGCCCAGCCTTGCACGTAATCGCCGATGCATAGCAGTGGCAACGCGAGGTTCGCTTTCGCGCCGACGTAGTCGGGCCGCAGCGCCAGCGCCTGGCGGTATGCGGCAATGGCTTCCGCGATGCGGCCTTGCTGCCACAGCACGTTGCCGAGATTGTTGTGCGCTTCGGGCACATCGGCATTGAGCGCCAGCGCCTGGCGGCACGCCTGCTCCGCTTCCGGCACACGGTTGAGTTCCAGCAGCAGCAAGCCGAGATTGTTGTGCGCGCTGACGTCGCCCGGCTGACGGCTGACGACGTCGCGATACGCGACCTCTGCCTCCGGCAGGCGCTTGAGCTGCCACAACAGCACGCCGAGGTTGTTGCGTGCCATCACGTAGTCGGGCGCGATGGCGAGCGCGTGCAGGAACGAAGCTTCGGCTTCCAGCTCGCGCCCAAGATCGCGCAGCACGAGACCGAGATTGTTCATTGCCTTCGGCAGATCGGGTTTGATCGACAGCGCGCGGCGGTACGCGTGCTCGGCCTGCGTCAACTGCTTGCGTCCGTAAAACCAGCCGCCCAGATCGTTGTGCGCTTCGGCCAGATCGAGCGTGTCGTCGACGACGGGCTTTGGGTTCTTTGCATCTGCTTCGTCATACAGCTCGTTCAGGCAAACAGCCGCGAGCTGCATGGCTTGCGCATGGGCGGGATCGCGCTGCAGCATCTCGTCGAGCAGTGCAAGCGCCTCCGCCAGACGCCCGGACGAATAGAGCGAAACCGACTCCTGATAGCGCTCGGCGGGCGATAGCGCGGGAACTGACGGATTCATTTCAATCCTTTGGAATTCTTAATAGTTCTGGAGATGCGCCGCGCAGCATCGGCCTGGCCTGGCGGGCGAGCGGGAATGAGAAGATGCGCGGCCACCGCGACAAACGGCGGCAAAAAAAGTATAGGCGATGGTACCTTGGCCGGCCGATGACCTATCTCTAAAGTCCGTCGGATTGACGAGGTGTTATTCGCGATCAGGCACGCGCGGCATCGTCGTTCGTCGACACCGCGAAGACGCGCAGTTTCTCCGCGTCGACGATCTCGATCTCCGCGTAGCGCAACGCGAGCGCGCCTTGCGTTTCAAACTGCCTGAGAATCTGGTTCGTAGTTTGACGCGACAGCGCGAGCATCATCGCGAGGTCTTCCTGCGGCACCTTGAACACGCACCGCAGCGCGCCCGCGCCGCCGCCGTATCCGCCCGCCATCAGCAACAGACGCCGCGCGACGCGTTGCGCGGCGGGCAGCAGCGCGGCCTCCTCGATCGCGTCGAACGCGAGGCGCAGCTTGTGCGTGAGCAGCAGGCCGAACGCATGCCAGAACGCGGGCGTGCGTTCGAGCAGCGCTGTGAGCGCCGCGCGCGGCACATGAAACAGCAGCGTGTCGCGCTCGGCATAAGCATCGTGCGTGCGCGTCTGGCCATCGAACAGCGCGATCTCGCCGAACCAGTTGACGGGCTCGATCACTGCGAGCAGCGCTTCCCTGCCGCTCGCGGTAATCGACCCGATCCGCATCAATCCGTCGAGCACGCAATAGAAGCCGTCGTCGGCATCGCCGCGATTGAAAAGGCGCTGGCCCGCCGGCAGCCGTCGCGTGCGGCCGAGCTCGATCAGTTGCGCGCGCAATGCATCGGGCGCGGCGCGAAACCAGGCGCTGCGGTCGAGCAGATTGAAAAGCTCAGTCGATGTCATCGGTCGAAGCGCGCTTTGGCGGTTGAATTGTCGGCTAGCCGAAAGTGTCGCGGCGCGCCGCCCGCGATTATGATGACTTTCGACACGGAACGGCATCCATGAGAACGCTCACTGACCAGCTTGCGCAATACGCCGCCTATCATCGCGACCGCCGCAACATCGCAACGCACTTCATCGGCATTCCGATGATCGTGCTCGCGCTCGCCGTGCTGCTGAGCCGGCCCGCGTGGGCAATTGCTGAGCTGCCGATACCGCTGTCGCCGGCGTGGGTGCTGTTCGGCCTGAGCGTGATCTACTACTTCGTGCTTGATGTGCCGCTCGGCTTGATGATGGCCGTGGTGTCGATATTGTGCGTGGCGTGCGGCGCGTGGCTTGCGGAGCAGCCCACCTTGACGTGGCTTGCGTCGGGCATCGGCCTGTTCGTCGTGGGCTGGGTATTCCAGTTCGTGGGACACGTCGCGTACGAGCATCGCAAGCCCGCATTCATCGACGATGTGATCGGCCTGCTGATCGGACCGCTGTTCGTGCTCGCCGAAGCGCTATTCGCGTTCGGCTGGCGGCCCGCGTTGCGCGCGGCAATCGAAGCCAAAGCGGGCCCGACGCGGGTCGATGCGGCGCACGGGGTCACGCGTCATCGGTCCTGAGGCAGCGGCCGTCTGAGCTACACGACGGCCTCACAGGCATTCAACGTGGCGCGAGCAGCCTTGCGCTATGCAAGCCCGTCAGCCCCACCGCGATCCAGATCGGCACGTACGTGCCAAGCTGCTGAGCCGTCAAGGACTCGCCGAGTAGCGTCACCGACACGATCACCAGCAACACCGGCTCCACGTAGCCGAGAATGCCGAATAGCGCCATCGGCAGCAAACGGCTCGCTTTCAGATATGTGGCGAGCGCGACCGTGCTCAGCGCGCCGAGTCCCGGCAGCAATAGCAGCCACATGTCGACGCGGCCCGACAGCAGCGCCAGCGAGCCGCCGTGTAGCGCCATCGCGAGCGCGAACGGCAGCAGCAGCGACATTTCGAGCGCGAACGCCGTCAGCGAATCGGCATTGATCTTGCGCCGCAACACGAAGTACGGCGGATAGCCGATCGCCACGAGCAGCGTCGGCCACGAGAACGCGCGCGTCACCCACAGTTCGTGCAACACGCCGAGCGCCGCGCATCCGACCGCGAGCCACTGCAACGGCTCCAGCCGCTCGTGATAGTAGAAGCGGCCGAGCAGCACCATCGTCAGCGGCAACAGGAAATAGCCGAGCGATACTTCCAGCATCCGGCCATGCAGCGGCGCCCACAGGAACACCCATAGCTGCGCGCCGAGCAACGCCGCGCTGACGGCCAGCAAAAGCGCCGTGCGCGGCTCGCGGATCACACGCATCGACAGCGCCTTGAGTTGCGGCAGCCGCGAGCGCAAGGCAATCAACGCGAAAGCGCCCGGCACGGTCCAGATCACGCGCCACGCGAAGATATCGAGCCCCGTCAACGGCGTGAGCAGCTTTGCGTACACGGACATCAGGGCAAAGAGCGTCGATGCGCTCACGGACAACGCGATGCCGCGTCCCGGTTGATAGGCGTTCATCGGCCGGTCCGCTGCGGGAAGCCAGGCGCGACGCCGTGAGATGTGTCGTCCATAGTTAAGTCTTGTTTTAACTGCGCGGCGCAAGCGTTGCCCGATGTGAAGCCCGCTTCGTCGCGCGAAGCGCGCATTCTAGCGGTAGTGCGGGGATCGTCCGTCTTTTTCCGCCACATTGCGTCCGTGCATATTCACGTCCGATGCACTATAAAAACTAGTTTCATATCCACGCCGCATGCCGTCGGCGATTCATCAGCGGAAACACGAGGCTGCCGTTTTAGCCTGCTTCTTGCTTCCGTGTTCCGCTCATGGCCGCGCCCGCACGGCTTTCAATTCGCTGCCGCGCGATCAGGCGCCAGAATGCACCGAAGGCGGACACGCGCCCGTCATCGAACGCGCTCACGCTTGAACGCTTGCCGGTCCACTCACTCCAACGCATTCGCTCTTCCGCAGTCCGCAAGTCATCACTGGAACGAGACAACACGGAGCCAACATGACTCAGCCAGCCGTATCGCAACATCTATCGCACGACGTATCGCCGGAGTTCGCCGCCGCCGTCCGCGCTGGCCTCAGCAAGCAGCCCCAGAAGGAATTGCCGTCGAAGTATCTCTACGACGAAGTGGGTTCGGCGCTGTTCGAAGTGATCACCGCGCTGCCCGAGTACGGTGTCACGCGCGCCGAAGAACGCCTGCTCGCCGAGCACGCGGGCGATATCGTCGCGCACTTGCCACACGATGCAATCGTCGCGGAACTGGGCAGCGGCAGTGGCCGCAAGACGCGCCGCATCCTCGAAGCGCTCTGTAAAAAGCGCCCTACTACTTACAGCCCAATTGAAATTTCGCGCACCGCATTGCAATTGTGTCGCCGCGAACTGGGCGATATCGAACGCATTTCGATCGTCGGTTACGAGCGCGACTATCTCGCGGGGCTTGCTGAAGTGAGCAAGCGCCGCGCGAAAGACGAGCCGCTGCTCGTGCTGTTTCTCGGCAGCACGATCGGCAATTTCGGGCGGCTTGCGGCCACGCGCTTTCTGCGCGACATCCGCAACATGCTCGCGCCCGGCGACGCGCTGTTGCTCGGCACCGACCTCGAAAAGCCCGTGCCCGTGCTGATCGCCGCGTACGACGATCCCATCGGCGTGACGGCCGCGTTCAATCTGAATCTGCTCGCGCGAATCAACCGCGAACTCGACGGCGATTTCCCGCTCGATGCGTTCGAACACGTCGCGCGCTTCAATCCGGATGTGCGCAGCATCGAAATGCATCTGCGCGCGAAGCGGCGCGTGAGCGCGCAGGTGCGTGCGGCCAGGCTGACCGTCGAGCTACAGGAAGGCGAGACGATCTGGACAGAAAGCAGCCACAAGTATCGTCCGGAAGAACTGCATGCGATCGCCGACGACGCGGGCTTCACGTGCAGTCATCAATGGATCGAGCGCGATTGGGGCTTTGCGGAAAGCCTGCTGGTGGCGCGTTGATGGGCGTCGCGTGATGTTGAGGTAAGCAACGCGAAGCGCGCGAGGCTCACGCCCGCGCGCTTTTTTACAAGCCGCTTGTGTCAGTGCTGTTCGAAGCGCTCGAAGCGTTTGTCGCTGGCGCGCTCTTCGTGGGTGACTTCCGTCACGCGCGCCATCGGCGGGCCGTGACGCAGCCACGACAGCATCCGGTCGAGCTGGTTCGCCGGCCCTTGCAACATCGCTTCGACAGAACCGTCTTCCAGATTCGCCACCCATCCCCGGATACCCAGCGCATGCGCCTGGCGCACCGTCGCGTGACGAAAGCCAACGCCCTGCACCATGCCGCGCACCCGCACGTAATACGTTTCGATCCGCGAATCGAGATCCGTGCCGGACATGCTCTTCCCTCCTTTATGCCTTCATGAGTTTACGCGGGCATTCTAGTCGCGCCGCGCGCGCTTTGCTCATGCACGCCTCGACACGCGGAGCCCGCGAGCGCGGCGCGCGCGATCGGCAGCACGTACAATCCGACCTCTGCAAACCTTCAACCATGCGCCCGTCAGGCAGCAATCAGGAACACGGCAAGCAATGACCGATCAGACTCGCGATCTCGTACTCGTCACCGGCGCATCCGGTTTCGTCGGCTCGGCCGTCGCGCGCATCGCGCAGCAAAAGGGCTTCGCCGTGCGCGTGCTGGTGCGTCCGACCAGCCCGCGTCGCAACGTCGAATCGCTCGATGCGGAGATCGCGGTCGGCGACATGCGCGACGAGGCGTCGATGCGCGCCGCGCTGCGCGGCGTGCGCTATCTGCTGCACGTCGCGGCCGATTACCGGTTGTGGGCGCCGGACCCGCTGGAGATCGAGCGCTCGAATCTGGAAGGCACGGAAGCGACGATGCGCGCCGCGCTGAAGGAAGGCGTCGAGCGCATCGTCTACACGAGCAGCGTCGCGACGCTGAAGGTGACGGGCTCGGGCGCGTCGGTCGACGAAACCTCGCCGATGACGCCGCAGCAGGCGATCGGCGTGTACAAGCGCAGCAAGGTGCTCGCGGAGCGCGCGGTCGAGCGGATGATCGCGAACGACGGCCTGCCCGCCGTGATCGTCAATCCGTCGACGCCCATCGGCCCGCGCGACGTGAAGCCTACGCCGACGGGCCGCATCATCGTCGAAGCGGCGCTCGGCAAGATTCCCGCGTTCGTCGATACAGGGCTGAATCTGGTACACGTCGACGACGTCGCGATGGGGCACTTCCTCGCGCTCGAACGCGGCAAGATCGGCGAGCGCTACATTCTTGGCGGTGAAAATCTGCCGCTGCAGCAGATGCTTGCGGATATCGCCGGGATCGTCGGACGCAAGGCGCCGACCATCGCGCTGCCGCGCTGGCCGCTCTATCCGCTCGCGATGGGCGCGGAAGCCGTCGCGAAGTTCACGAAGCGCGAGCCATTCGTCACCGTCGACGGGCTGAAGATGTCGAAGAACAAGATGTACTTCACGTCGGCGAAAGCGGAGCGCGAGCTTGGCTACAGCGCGCGGCCGTACCGCGAAGGCTTGCGCGACGCGCTCGACTGGTTCCGCGAGGCGGGCTATCTGAAAGCGTGACGTCTGGGCATAAAGCGGCGAGCGCATTGGATCGCGCCTCGTGCGTGACCCGCACACGCTTTGTTACAACTCGCAATGCAGGCACGAAGGCTACCGCCAGCGTGCAGAAGGTAAAATCGCGGGTCTTACCAGAGAACTACGCATGAATCTTAAGGAACAGATTGGCGCACTCGAAATGGGCGTCGATCAGCTCATCCAGGTTGTCACGGCTTCGCGCGAGGCCGCGACCGCAACCGATCAGCATGTGAACGGCGCAGAGGCGGCCGCGCAGGAAACGGCCGCCGAGGATACGGCGGTCGAAGCAGCGCCCGTGGAACCGCAAACGCAGGAAGCCGCGCAAGAAAAGCCGACGTTGCATATCGAGCGCCCGAGCCAGAACGAAATCACGATGACCATCGGCGGCAAGTCGGTCACGCTGCATCCGCTGCAATTGGGTCAGCTGATCGAGGAACTGTCGAACGCGCGCGCGTCGATGCAGCCCGAAGTCCCGCCGAACCTGCCCCCCGGCTGGCGTTTCGTATCGACGAAGAACCCGGCCATGGCGGTGCAGAAGCAAACAAACGGCGACCGTCTACTCGTGATGCGCCATACGGGACATGGCTGGGTGCCGTTCCAGTTCTCGCCGGAGACGGTCATCCAGATGTACATGATGTTGACGCAGAAGTGATGCGCGACGGCGCGAGCCGTCGGCACCCGGCATTGCCGCCGTTCAGTGCGACAGCGGCAGCAACGAATTGAGCAGACTGGTCGCGCGCTGCGTGACGCTCGGGCTGCTCGCAGCTTCTTCGATGGGACTTACGTAGACCACGGGCCCGATGCACAGCGACGTGTAGCGCGCATCGCACCCGCCGTCGCGCGACGGCAGCGGCTGGTCCGCGCCTGATCCCGCGCTGGCATCCGCCTCCACGACTTCCGCGAACGTCTTCACGCGGCCGTTGACCTTCTCCGCATACGCCTGCGAGCCACCGTAGCTCTTCAGCGCGGCATTCAGATCGCCGCCCGCCGATTTCATGTAGCCGTACAGAATCGCGGAGCCGACCTCGATATTGGTCTCCGGATCGGTCAGGTCCTTCACGTCTTTCAGCATGCGCTTGTGCGCGCCGGGCACAACCTGCATCAGCCCGGTCGCGCCGTTGCCGCCCTTGGCCTTTTCCTTGAAGCGCGATTCGATCGAGATGATCGCGAGAATCAGCGCGGGCGGCAGCGCGTACTTCTCGGAGGCGGTGCGCACCGCGTTCGAGATTTGCTCGGCCTTCTCCTTCGCGAGGCCGAACTTCTGGCGCAGATAATCTGACGTGCGGTCCTGGCGGGTCTGATCGTCGGCCAAAGCGCCCTGCATCAAGCCAAGCGCGACGACGATCAGGCAGACAAGCCGCTTCATTGATTCGTCCCGGCTGGCGCCTGCACGCGCGCCTTCCATTGGCCGCCCTTGCCGCGCCAGTAGCGCACGGCCGAGCCGAACGTCGCGCTGACATAGAACAGCGCGATCAGCGGCAGGAACGGCGCCCACAGAGGCGAGCGCTGGTAGTAGCGCAGCATCGGCGCGTAGGCACAGCACATCGCGGCCCACGCGAGCCACGCGGGCCAGCCCTTCGCCCCGAGCACGATGGCGACGACGGGCGGCGCGAGGTAGATGATCGTCATGCCGAGCAGCGTGCCCGCCAGCAGCCACGCCGAATAGCGCAACTGCGTGAACGCGGTGCGCGCGATCATGTTCCAGATCTCTCGCCAGCTGTCGTACGGGCGCAGCGAGACGCTGCGCGCCGCCACGTCGAGGCGAATCGGGTGACGCCCTTCGCCGCGATGCTTGATGCGTGCGGCGAGGCTGCAATCGTCGATCAGCTCGGCGCGGATCGATTCGATGCCGCCCGCTTCTTCCAGCGCCGTGCGGCGCACCAGCATGCAGCCGCCCGCCGCGCCCGCCGTGCGGTTGCGCGGGTTGTTGACCCACGCGAACGGGTACAGCTTCGCGAAGAAGAACACGAAGGCGGGAATCAACGCTTTTTCCCAGAACGAGTCGCAACGCAGGCGGACCATCAGAGAAACGAGGTCGCGCTTTTCGACGTCGGCGCGCATCACGAGCTGCGTCAACGCGTCTGACGGATGGCCGATGTCGGCGTCGGTGAGCAGCAGGTATTCCGGTGTGTAACCGACCGAGCGCGCCGCGTCGATGCCCTGCGACTGCGCCCAGACCTTGCCCGACCAGCCCACCGGCAGCGGCTTCGCGCTGATTACCGTGAGCCGGTCCGGGCACCGCAGCGCGAGCGCGGCGGCACGGGCAGCGTCGGCGGTGCCGTCGGTGCTGTGGTCGTCGACGACGATCACGTGAAATTCGCCCGGATAGTCCTGCTCGAGCAGCGACGTGACGGCCCGCGCGATCACGTCCGCCTCATTGCGCGCCGGGACCACGGCGGCGACGCCCGGCCATGCGTCGCGCGTCTCCGGCGCGAGCGGCGCAGCGGGCTGCGCGCGCCAGAAGCCGCCGCGCGCGAACAGCAGCACACACCAGATCAACAGCGACAGACACGCCAACAGAAACAGAACCGCCGCAATCATGCATTGCCCTCTATGAAAGCCGCGCGCTTTGCGTCTCCAAGGCGCGGCGACGGACGCGGCGCGCCAGCAACACCTGCGACGCTGCGCCAATCGTGGAAATCGTGTACTAGCCGTCCACCGAATATGTGATAGACCGCGTTTTCGATACGTTCAAGAATGCGCCGCCGACGAAAGACGCCGCAGAAAATTCCATTGATGCATGCCGGAGACCGCAGGCGATGCGTCGGCGCAACAAAGCCCGATAGTTTAAGGGTTCCCGTCAACAGGCGCAGCGAGTCATTTTTGCCACGCCGGGCGCCGCGCAAACGCCACAGTGCGGGACGCCTGAAAAGCAAACAGACAGCGATAGCGTTAGAATGCGCGTTTGGTCTCGAGTATCGACTTCCGTCGGATTTAAGACATCAACTAATATACAGACGCGGCGAACAGGTCGTTTTTACCGATCTGCCCGGAATCCCGCGTCAGTCGGAGTTCGCCAGCTTATGCGAGTCATCCTTGCCCAACCCCGCGGCTTTTGCGCGGGAGTCGTGAGGGCGATCGAAATTGTCGATCGCGCTTTGCAGCAACATGGCGCACCTGTTTACGTGCGTCATGAAATCGTCCACAACAGGCACGTGGTCGATAACCTTCGCCGGAAAGGCGCGCGCTTCGTCGAGGAACTCGATGAAGTGCCGCAGGGCGCAGTTGCCATTTTCAGTGCCCACGGTGTAGCGCAAAGCGTCGAACGCGACGCGGAGCAGCGCGGCCTCGACGTGCTCGATGCCACCTGCCCGCTGGTGACGAAGGTTCATGTGCAAGGCCGTCAGTACGTGGGCGGGGGCCGCACGCTGATCCTGATCGGGCACGCGGGCCATCCGGAAGTCGAAGGCACGATCGGCCAGATTCCGGGCAAGGTGCTGCTCGTGCAAAGCGAAGCGGAAGTCGCAAAGCTGGAACTGCCTGTCGACACGCCGCTCGCCTATGTCACGCAGACCACGCTGTCGGTGGACGACACGCGCGGCATCATCGACGCGCTGAAGCGCCGTTTCCCCGACATCGTCGGTCCGGACACGCGCGACATCTGCTACGCGACGCAAAACCGCCAGGCGGCCGTGCGCGAGCTCAGCACGCAGGTCGACGTGCTGCTGGTAGTGGGCGCCACGAACAGCTCGAACTCGAATCGCCTGCGCGAGATCGGCAGCGAAACGGGCGTACCGAGCTTTCTGGTCGCCGACGGTTCCGAAGTGAAGCCGGAGTGGTTCGCCAACGTGAAAACGGTTGGCATCACGGCAGGCGCTTCGGCACCGGAAGAAATGGTCGAGAACGTAATCGATGCGCTACGCGCACTGGGCCCCGTCGACGTTACGACGATGGCGGGACGTGAAGAAAAAGTTGAATTCAAGTTGCCGTCGAAGCTGACGCAACAACTCGCTGCACGCGAAGTTTAAGGAGGACAATTTGTCTATTCCGATGCTACAAAAAGTCCGGGTTGGCGCCTACATCATGCGCAACCACCTCAAGGGCAACAAACGCTACCCGCTCGCGCTGATGCTCGAGCCGCTGTTCCGCTGCAATCTGGCCTGTAACGGCTGCGGCAAGATCGATTATCCCGATCCCATCCTGAACCAGCGTCTGTCGCTGGCGGAGTGCCTCGAAGCCGTCGACGAGTGCGGCGCGCCCGTGGTGTCGATCGCAGGCGGCGAGCCGCTGCTGCACAAGGAAATGCCGCAGATCGTCAAGGGCATCATGGCACGCAAGAAGTTCGTGTACCTGTGTACGAACGCGCTGCTGATGGAAAAGAAGATGGACGATTACGAGCCGAACCCGTACTTCGTCTGGTCGGTACACCTCGACGGCGACCGCGAAGCGCACGATCACTCGGTCTCGCAGGAAGGCGTGTACGACAAGGCCGTCGCGGCCATCAAGGAAGCCAAGCGCCGCGGCTTCCGCGTGAACATCAACTGCACGCTGTTCAACGATGCCGTGCCCGAGCGCGTGGCGAAGTTCTTCGACACGGTCGGCGAGATTGGTGTGGACGGCATCACGGTGTCGCCCGGCTATGCGTATGAGCGTGCCCCGGACCAGCAGCACTTCCTGAACCGCGACAAGACCAAGAACCTGTTCCGCGAAATCTTCAAGCGCGGCGACAACGGCAAGAAGTGGTCGTTCAGCCAGTCGAGCCTGTTTCTCGACTTCCTGGCCGGTAATCAGAGCTACGAATGCACGCCGTGGGGCAACCCGGCGCGCACGGTGTTCGGCTGGCAGAAGCCGTGCTATCTGGTCGGCGAAGGTTACGTGAAGACCTTCAAGGAACTGATGGAGACCACCGAATGGGACAAGTACGGCACCGGCAAGTATGAGAAATGCGCGGACTGCATGGTCCACTGCGGCTTCGAAGCGACGGCCGTGATGGACACGGTCGCGCATCCGCTGAAGGCGCTGAAGGTCAGCCTGAAGGGTGCGCGCACGACGGGCGCGTTCGTCAAGGACATCCCGCTCGACAAGGCGCGTCCCGCCGAATACGTGTTCTCGCGTCACGTCGAGATCAAGCTCGAAGACATCAAGCGCGCAGGCACGGGCAAGAAGGTGCAGACGTCGGCAGCCGCGTTGAATTAAGACGTATCGACGCAGCATGAAAAAGAGCGCAACGGTTTTGCCGTTGCGCTCTTTTGTTTTGTGCCGCCGCTGGTCGATCGAACGAAGCGGCGTTACCAGTGCTGGTGATCAGCCCGCGCTGCGCGCGTTGTGCTCGGTGAGGAACTTGATCAAACCGTCCACGCCGCCCTTGTTCAGCTGATCCTGGAACTGCGTCTGATACACCTGAATCAGCCACGCGCCCATCATGTTGATGTCGTAAATCTTCCAGCCGTTCGCCGTTTTTTCCAGGCGATAGTCGATTGAGTCGTCGCCGCCGTTGCTCAGCACGTGCGACTGGACGACGGTGTCTTTCGCGTCGGCGGATGCCGTGGACGGGGCGAATTTGAATTTCACGTCCTGATCGCGCAGTTGCGACAGCGATGCCGCATAGGTGCCGACGAGCAGCTTCGTGAATTGCTCATACAGTTGTTTTTGCTGCTCCGGCGTGGCCGTGGCCCAAGCCTTGCCGACGGCGATGCGCGTCGTGCGCTGGAAGTTCGTGGCGGGCACGAAGTGCGACTCGACCACCTGCGTGATCTTCTTCATGTCGCCGCCGCGCGCCTGCGGGTCGGCCTTCATCGCATTGACGGTGCCTTCGACTGCGCTCTTCACGATCGCATCAGGCGCGCTTTGTGCGAAAGCCGCGGTGGACACCACGGCGGCTGCCAGAAAAGCAGAGAGATAACGTTTCATACGCTCATCGGGACAGTTAGGAATGAACTCGCGCGGGACCGGCCGCATCCGGCGCGATTACGGGCCAGTATACAGACTTAAGACTTTGACAGGCTGCACAGGGTTCACTAAGGCGACCGTGCAGCGGCAGCGTCGGTATACTTGTGCCCTTTACCAATAACGCCAATCGTGACAAGGCCCCGCTCGCGTACATGCTGAAGTCATCTATCGTTCGTCTCGTTGTCTGGTCGGTGCGCCGTCCGCTGCAGGTCGTCGGGCTGTCGCTCGTGCTCGCCGTGCTGAGCGTCGTTTACGTCGTTCATCACTTCAAGATCAATACCGACATCAGTCGTCTCGTCGAGAACGATGCGAAATGGACGGCGCTCGAACAGCAAATCGACAAGGCCTTCCCTGATCGCGGGCAGACCCTGCTGGTCGTCGTCGAGGCCGGCGCGCCCGAATACGCGGATGCCGCCGCGAACACGCTGGCCACCGAACTGCAAAAGAACACCAAGGAATTCAGTTCCGTCATGCAGCCGGGCAGCGGGCCGTTCTTCGAGAAGGAAGGCTTGCTGTTCCCGTCGCTCGCCGACGTGCAATCCACCACCTCGCAACTGGTCAAGGCGCGCCCGCTCATCAACTCGCTTGCGCATGATCCGAGTCTGACGGGCCTCGCCGGCACGCTGAACACGACGCTGCTGCTGCCGCTGCAGATCGGCCAGGTAAAGCTCGGCGACATGAGCAACCTCCTGTCGCGCAGCGCGACCGTGATCGATCACGTTCTGGCCAACGAGCCCGCCGTCTTCTCGTGGCGCGCGCTCGTCGACAAGGATGCCGCGAAGGTGCCGGCGCGCGCGTTCGTCGTCGTGCAGCCGAAGCTGGACTATGCGGCGCTGCAGGCGGGCGCACGGGCGTCGGAAGAGGTCCGCAAGACGGCGGCATCGCTCGATCTCGATTCGCAATACGGCGCGCGCATCCGTCTGACGGGCGAACAGCCGCTCGCCGACGATGAATTCGCGTCGGTGCAAGATGGCGCGGAGATCAACGGCATCATCACGTTCTTCGTCGTGCTCGGCATCCTGTGGCTCGCGCTGCGCTCCGGGCGCCTGATCGTCGCGGTGTTCATCACGCTGTTCGTCGGTCTCGTCATCACGGCGGCGCTCGGCCTGATGATGGTCGATGCGCTGAACATGATTTCCGTCGCGTTCATGGTGCTGTTCGTCGGGCTCGGCGTCGACTTCGGCGTGCAGTTCGGCGTGAAGTACCGCGAAGAGCGCAATCGCGACGACCGGCTCGCCGCCGCGCTGATCCACACGGCATACAGCATCGGCGTGCCGTTGACGCTCGCCGCCGTGGCGGTCGCCGAGAGCTTCTTCTCGTTCCTGCCGACCGCGTATCGCGGCGTCTCGGAGCTGGGCAAGATCGCGGGCGTCGGCATGTTCGTCGCGTATCTGACCAACATGACGCTGCTGCCCGCGCTCATCAAGATCTTCAATCCGGCGGGCGAACCCGAATCGCCAGGCTTCACGTTCCTCGCCCCCGTCGACGACTTCCTCGACCGCAATCGCACGCCTGTGCTGATCGCGACGGCGGTGCTGATCATCGGCGCGTCGCCGTTGTTGTTGCATCTGCGGTTCGACTTCAATCCGCTACATCTGAAGGACCCGAACACGGAGTCGATGGCGACGCTGATCTCGCTGAACGACGCACCCGAAGCGGCCGTCAACAACGTGCGGGCGCTGGCGCCGTCGCTGGCGGACGCGGACCGAATCGCGGCGCGTCTGTCGAAGCTGCCAGAAGTGGGCCGCACGACGACCCTCTCCACCTTCATACCCGCCGACCAGCCGCAGAAGCTCGCGCTGATTGCCGCCGCGGCGCAGCAACTGCTGCCCGCGCTCACGCAGACGCCCGCGCCGCCCGCCACCGACGCCGTGCGCGTCGCCGCGCTGAAGCGCACGTCGGCCCAGCTGTCGCTCGCCGCCGACGACCACCCCGGCCCCGGCGCCGCCGAAGCCAAGCATTTGTCCGACACGCTGGCCAAGCTCGCGAGCGCGGACGTCTCGACGCGCGACCGCGCCGAGCGCGCGATGTCGGTACCGCTGAAGATTTCCTTGAAGCAGCTGGCAACCCTGCTGCAACCGTCGGAAATCACCCGCGAAAACGTGCCGAAGGACATCGCCGACAGTTGGGTATCGAAGACAGGTCAGGCGCTCGTCGAGATTTCACCGAAAGTGCCGCCCGGCACCGATCCCGGCGACGACGTGATGCTGCGCAATTTCGCGCGTGCCGTGAAGGCGGCGGAACCGGGCGCGATCGGCGGCCCGATCTCGATCCTCCATTCGGCGAACGTGATCATCAAGTCGTTCGTGCAGGCGGGCGCGTGGGCCATCCTGTCGATCAGCGCCCTGCTCTGGCTCACGCTGCGCCGTTTCGGCGACGTGCTACGCACGCTCGTGCCGCTGCTGGTGTCGGCCGTCGTCACGCTGGAGTTGTGCGTCGTCTTCAACATGCCGCTTAATTTCGCGAATATCATCGCCTTGCCGCTGATGCTCGGCGTGGGCGTCGCGTTCAAGATCTATTTCGTGATGGCGTGGCGCAGAGGGCAAACGGGACTGCTGCAATCCAGCCTCACGCACGCCGTGCTGTTCAGCGCGGCGACCACCGCTACGGCGTTCGGCAGCCTGTGGCTGTCGCACCATCCGGGCACGTCGAGCATGGGGCGCCTGCTGGCGCTGTCCCTCGTCTGCACGCTGATTGGCGCTGTGGTATTTCAACCGGTATTGATGGGCAAACCGCGCGTTCGACGCGCATCGAAGAAACAATAAGGATAGCCGCATGAAGATGCGTACAGCCGCGCTGGCATTGGCCGCCGCGAGTCTTGCAACGGGGTGTGCAACGGGGCCCGACCGGAAACCCGGGGATCCGCTCGAGCCGATGAACCGCGCGATTTTCAACTTCAACGACGCAATCGACCGCACGGTCGCCGTGCCGATTGCGAAGGGCTATCAGAAGGTCACGCCGCAGCCGTTGCGTCAGGCAATCAGCAACTTCTTCTCGAACCTCGGCGATCTCGACAACTTCGCCAACAGCCTGCTTCAACTGCACATCAAGGACGCCACCGAAAGCCTGATGCGTTTCGCGATGAATTCGACGTTCGGTATTGGCGGCCTGATCGACTTCGCGACGCCCGCTGGCCTGCCGAAGCACAAGGAGGACTTCGGTCTGACGCTCGGTCGCTGGGGCGTTCCGTCGGGTCCGTATCTGGTGCTGCCGCTGTTCGGCCCGAGTTCGTTCCGCGACGGTCTCGGCTATCTGGTCGATTTCCGCGCCAATCCGATCACTTACATGGGCTGGGAGTACAAGTATCCGCTGTTCTTCGTACAGTTCGTCAGCGTGCGTTCGGATCTGCTCGGCGCGACGACGTTGCTGGAACAGGCGGCCCTCGACAAATACTCGTTCGTTCGCGACGCCTATACGCAGCAACGCAAATCGTTGCTGCGCGGCGCGAACGCACCGGCTTCGGCGCTGCCGGACTACGGCGACGACGACGATTCGGGCGCGCAGGCGCCTTCGGGTGCATCGGGCACGGCGCCGACCACCGTGCCGGGCGCGGCGCCGCTTGCTGTGCCGAACGCCGAACCGGGCCAGGCCGCGCCAGCGGATGGCGCGTCGGGCGCGGGCGGTGCGAAGGCCCCGAAGACCAACGACGACAGCGTGCCGAAGTACGAGGATCCGGGTGAAGGCGCCGCGCCGTCGGGTGCGCCTGCTACCGGAGCGCCCGCTCCCGCTTCGCAGTAAAACGTCGATACCGGCGCACCAAAGACAAAGCCCCGGCTGGTCATCCGACCAGCCGGGGCTTTTGCTTAACGGGGCGCTTCTCACGGCCGCCTGCGCCGCCGTTCCACGTGCGTCAATGCGCAGCGTCCGCTTCCTGATCGACGTCTTCCGTGCTTTCCGAAGCCAGCACGGCCGGCTGCTGCTGCATCGCACGCAGGCTCTCGCTGTATCGCTCGAACGCTTCATCCGAATAACGGATCTTCGTGCGGCCGTGCGGCGCCGGATTGCCGTTCGCGTCCAGATTGACGAACACCATCTTTTCGACGGTCAGAATGCTCTTGCGCGTGATCTTGTTGCGCACTTCCGCGCGCAGCGTGATCGACGTCGTGCCGAAGTGGGTTGCCTTCATGCCCAGTTCGATGATGTCGCCCTGACGCGCCGAGCTGACGAAGTTGATCTCCGACATGAACTTGGTCACGACGCGCTGGTTGTCGAGCTGGCAGATTGCGTAGATGGCGGCTTCTTCATCGATCCAGCGCAGCAGGCTGCCGCCGAACAGCGTGCCGTTGGGGTTCAGGTCTTCGGGCTTGACCCATTTGCGTGTGTGGAAATTCATTGCGGTCCCTCTTTGGAAATAGCGTGGTCGCGCTTCTTCGCGCGACCTAGGGTTAACACCTAGCACTATATCAGAGATAAGGGTTTTCCCTAGGTCTTCAAGACCAACACACTATTTCGCTATCCGCGTAGCCTGCGCGCCCGGCTTAAATGGCGAGGAGCGCACCCGAGCGCTCCAGCACCTGGCGAGCAGCGACGAGGGAAGCGCGCGCCGCGCGGGCGTCGGCGGCGACTTGCAGCAGTCCGCCGAGTTGGGATGGCTCGCGCGCCAGTTCGCGCAGGATGGGGCCGATGGCCGTCGTGCCGTCGTCGCGCAGACCGGCCGTCGCAGCGGACGGCAGCGTGCGCCACGCCGGATCGACGATCGCCCGGCAAACGACGAACGGCAGGCCGTTCGCCTCGGCGATCGCGCCCGCAAGGTGAGATTCCATGTCGACGGCGAGCGCACCTGTCGAGGCGTGCAGCGCCGCCTTGTCGGCAGCGCCGACCAGCGGCGCCGTCACGCCCGCGATCGGCCCGCGCCGCAGCTTCGACGCCAGCGGCGCCGCGCCGAGCGCGGTGGCGATGCGTCCCGCCCAGCGCAGATCGGTCTCGACGACGCCAAGCGGGCTATGCACGCTGCTCGCGACGATCAAGGTGCCGGGCGCGAGATCGGGCGCCAGTCCGCCTGCCGTCCCGAAGCTGATGATGCCCGCGCAACCGCGCGCGATCGCCTCGTTCAGCGCGCGTTCGAGCAGATCGGCGCGCGCCGCGTACACCGCTTCGACACCCTTGCCACGCGCGATACGCGCTTCGAACGCCATGCCCGTCACGGCGATGACGGGCAGCTTGGCGTTCATCAGATCAGGCCGGGCTGCCATCACAGGCCGAAAGCGACGCGCTTCTGGCCCGTGCGCGTCAGATTGCGATAACGCGCGAGCGCCCACAGCGGGAAGAACTTTCGATAGCCGTGGTAGCGCAGATAGAACACGCGCGGGAAGCCGGTTGCCGAGAAGCGCGTTTCGTCCCACAGGCCGTGATCGCGCTGCTCGCTCTTCAGGTATTCGATGCCGCGCGCGACGGCGGGATGGTCGACATAGCCGACCGCCATCAGCCCGAGCAGCGCCCATGCCGTCTGCGACGGGATGCTGGCCGCCTTTTCGTAGCCGCGATAGTCGAGCTTGTAGCTGGTGCCGTCTTCGCCCCAGCCGCCGTCCGCGTTCTGAATCGACACGAGCCACTGCGCGGCGCGCTTGACGCGCGCGTCGTCATGCGAGATGCCCGCAGCGTTCAGCGCGCACAGCGCCGTCCACGTGCCGTAGATGTAGTTCATGCCCCAGCGGCCGTACCAGCTGCCATCGTCTTCCTGCTCTTTCAGCAGATAGTCGTAGGCGCGGCGCGCCGGCTCGCTCGTTGCGGGCATTTCGCCGAGTTGCGCGAGCATCGACAGGCAGCGGCCGGACACGTCGGCGGTCGGCGGATCGAGCAAGGCGCCGTGATCGGAGAACGGGATGTTGTTCAGGTAGTACTGCGTGTTTTCCGGCTCGAACGCGCCCCAGCCGCCGTCGCTGCTCTGCATGCCGACCACCCATTCGCGGGCGCGCGCAATCGCGTTCGCGTCGACGTCCGATTGCGTCAGCGCCGCTGAGCGATGCATCGCCAGCGCGACCACAGCCGTATCGTCTACGTCAGGGTAATGCGCGTTGTTGTACTGGAACGCCCAGCCGCCCGGACGCACGTCGGGACGACGCGAAATCCAGTCGCCGCGCACATCGAGAATCTGCAGCGGACGCAGCCATGCGAGGCCACGCTCGGCGGCTTCCTCGGCGCGCGTGTCGCCCGTTTCGAGCAGCGCGTGTGCCGCGAGCGACGTGTCCCACACGGGCGACAGGCACGGCTGGCAATACGCTTCGTCTTCGTGGATGACGAGCAGCTTGTCGATCGACTGACGGGCGATCGCGCGCTTCGGGTGATCGGCGGGATAGCCGAGCACGTCGTACATCATCACGGAGTTGGCCATCGCCGGGAAAATCGCGCCGAGACCGTCTTCGCCGTTCAGGCGCTCATCGACGAAATCGACGGCCGCCTTGATCGCGCGTTCGCGCGAGCGCTTCGGGAACAGGCCGTCCGTCACGCGCAGCACGCCGTCGACAGCACGGAAAAACGCAAACCAGCTCTTGCTCTGATGACCCGAGCGCGGCAGCAGGCCCGTCGTGACGGGGGCGCCGCGGAACAGCTCGTCGATGCGCACGCCGCGCGGATTGCGCGCAACAGGCCGCTTCGCGTTCAGCACCAGCAGCGGGACGATCACGGTGCGGGCCCAGTACGACACCTTCGACAGATGGAACGGGAACCACTTGGGCAGCAGCATGATTTCGACGGGCATCATCGGCACCGCGTACCACGTCACGACGCCGAACAGCGCGAGCAGGATACGCGTGAACACGTTCGCCGCTTCCGCGCCGCCGTGCGCGAGAATGCATTCGCGTGCGCGGACCATGTGCTCGGCGTCGACGGAATCGCCGATCATCTTCAGCGCGAAGTACGCCTTCACGCTCGCGCTGACGTCCATCGCACCGTCGGTGAAGAGCGGCCAGCCACCGTCGGCCAGCTGGATGCGGCGCAGGTAGCGCCCGATCTTCTGTTCCAGCTCGACGTTGGGCGTTTCGCCCAGGTAGTGGACGAGCAGCACATATTCCGCGGGAATCGTCGCGTCGGCTTCGAGTTCGTA
The DNA here is from genome assembly GCF_900100565.1 of Paraburkholderia steynii. NCBI lineage: Bacteria > Pseudomonadati > Pseudomonadota > Betaproteobacteria > Burkholderiales > Burkholderiaceae > Paraburkholderia > Paraburkholderia steynii. The sequence goes on from NZ_FNDI01000012.1 coordinate 59,674, forward strand.
GACCCAGTGGCCGTCGTCCTGCTGAGCGGCGAGGATGGCGTCCGTCGCGCGCGCAACGGCTGCGTCGAGCGCGTCGACGGGCGCGGCGCCTGTCGCCAGCGCGGCGGCCACGGGAGCGTGGTCGTCGATCAGCGTTTGAGGCAGTGCGTCGCCCAGCGTCTGGGTCATTGATAAATCGTTCATCGGCGTTCCATCGGTTCGTTCAATAGCGTATCCGCGGCCTTCTGGCCGGAGCGGATCGCGCCTTCGATGCCCGGCGGCAGACCGGTTGCCGTCCAGTCGCCCGCAAGCATCAGGTTGTTCCAGCGAGTGCGCGTGGCCGGGCGGCGCATCTCGTCGTCGGGTTGCGCGGCGAAAGTCGCGCGCGGCTCGACGCTCAGTTGCCACTTCAGTGGCAGATCGGCCGACAAGCCCGTCACTTGCGCGACGTCGGCCCACAGCTTGCGCGCGAGTTCGTCGCGCGGCATGTCGGCGAGGTTCGCTGCACGGTTCGCCGCGTCGTACACGGTCACCGACAGGCGTCCATCCGACGCAATCAGCCAGCTTGCGCTCGCATTGACGAGCCCCATCAGCGGCGGATGGCCGAGCGGCGGCTCGACCGCGAAATTCGCCGTAACGATGGCCGAAAAGCGGCGCGGTGCCTGCACGCCGGGCACCAGCGCCTGCGTGACATCCGGCGTCACGGCCAGCACGACGGCTTCGCTCGCGCCGATTTCGACGCGTTCCCCGCCGTCCAGACGCAGCGCGGCAACGCGGCGGCCTTCCGGGCTATTGGTATCGGCAAACTCCAACGCGTCGATCCGCGCGGCGAGCCGGATCGCCGCGCCGCCATGCTGCAACAGCCGCAGCGCCGGTTCGACGAACGCGGACCCCAGCCCGTTGCGCGCGATCAGCGGCCGGCTCGAAGGGCCACCCGCCGCGAGCGTGTCGCGCAACACCGCGCCCACCAGTCCAGCCGTCGCCTGACGCGGCTCGATGTTGGTCATTGCCAGCAGGAGCGGATGCAGCATGCGGTCCCACAGCGGGCCGTTGCTGCGCATCGACTGCGCGACGGTGCGGCCGGGCTTCGCCAGCAGCAGCGGCACGACGGACAGGTAATCCGTCCATTGCGTATCCGGCACGCGCGCACCGGCCTCGAAAATCCACGCCGGAAACCGTCCCGGCGACACGCGCACGGTCCAGCGCCGGTTCGTCGCCAGATCGACGAACGGGTATTCGGGCTGCGTCGGCCCGACGAGTTCGTCGGCGGAACCGATCGCGCGCACGTAGTTCAACGTGGCCTGCTGGCCGGACAGCACCAGATGATTGCCGCTGTCGATGGTCGCGGCTAGCGCGCGGTCGTAGTACGTGCGGCAGCGGCCGCCCGCCTGTTCGGCCGCCTCGTACAGCACGACCTGCGCGCCGCGCCGTTGCAGTTGCACGGCGGCGGCAAGACCGGCCAGGCCAGCACCGATCACGTGAACCAGCTTTCGCATCAAAAGAAAGCGTAGCGCGCCACGATCGCCAGCATCCGCAGCTTCGGCTTGCTGACTTTCGTGCGCGGGATGTCGAAGCCGCGTTCCAGCGTGCGCTCGAGCAGCAGGCGATAGACGCCCGACATGATGCGCGGCGCCTTGACCTGGGCGCGCGGCTGCGCGTCCATGATCGCGTCGGCGGCGGCGAAGTGCTGCTTCGCACGCTCCGCGAGCGTCGCGCAGACGCGCGGCAGCGACGGATCGTCGGCGATCGTGAGCGGATTCGTCGCCGCGATGCCTTCGCGCGCCAGCAGCTCGTACGGCAGATAGCAGCGGTTGATCTCCGCGTCCTCGTCGATGTCGCGCAGGATGTTCGTCAGTTGCAGCGCGCGGCCCAGATGGTGCGACAGCTCGATGCCCGGCTGCTCCTCCATCCCGAATATCCTCACCGATAACCGGCCCGCTGCGCTCGCGACACGGTCGCAGTACAGGTCGAGCGTGGCTTCATCGGGCGCGCAGATGTCGGCGGCGGCATCCATCGCCATGCCGTCGATCATCGCGTGGAAGTCTTCGCGCTGCAGATGAAACGTGTGGATGTGCCGGGTCAGCTCGAGCAGCGACGCGCGCGGCGAGCCGGCATAGCACGCGTCGATGTCCGCCCGCCAGCGCTCGAGGCCCGCGTCGCGCTCGGCGCGCGGCAGGTCGCTGTCGGCGATGTCGTCGACGGCGCGGCAGAAAGCGTAGACCTGGTACATCGCATCGCGCTGCGCAGGCGGCAAGATGCGCATCGCGAGATAAAACGAGCTGCCTGAACTGGCGGCAGCTGCGTCAGTTTGTGTGTCGTCCACGACGAGATTGGAAACGGCCAAGACGATCTCCGCTGAGACACCCCCGAAGGGGCGATCAAGAAGTCATGCCTACCCGCAGGGCAAGCCGCCCGCGCGCGCGGACACGCGCGAAACGCCGGCCGAAAAGACCGGAAAACGGGCAAAAGTATACCAACCTTTCATAGCGGACGCAGGAACGACGGAAGCCGCAGCGGCGAGCACCGCCGATATGCCTCGCCGAAGAACGAAGTGTAACGGCAACAAAAATACCGATTTGCCTGCGCACAGACATTCAAAGGATCTCGAAATGCTATCTCAAATTTAAGAGTTATCCGAGATACCTCGATTTAAATACAGACTACATTTAATCCCACAATGAAACGAAGCCAGCTGCCAGATAACCGCGTACGGCGCTCGCAGCATGCCTTTGAGCCATTTGAATTAACTGCACGCAATAAAAGTCTCGTTTGCCTCAATTTTAAAATAGCACGGATTACATTTTTAATTTGCCGCTTTCAAATTCATTGAATCGGATTATTGATTTAAATCGTATCAAGGAAAAAAGATGAAACTGTATATGCTGTTTATCGCTCCCGTTCTCGCCGCTTTTGCACTCGCGACGCCGGCCTTCGCCACCAAAAACGACGAAGCCGTGATCCGCCAGATGGAAGAAGCCTGGGTCCAGGCGAGCATGCATCACGATCGCGACACGCTGAAACTGCTGCTCGATGACTCGTACCGCGAAATCACGCCGTCCGGTACGGCGCGCTCGAAAAGCGACGTGCTGAACGCATCGCCGGCGCCGTCAGGTTCGACGCAGACGCTGCAGTACGTGAACGTTCATGTCGACGGCGATCAGGCCGTGGTGATCGGAGAGAACCGCTTCATGGCGCCGGACGGCCAGCAAGCCGTGTTCGCCTTCAAGGACGACTTCGCACGCCACAACGGCCAGTGGCGCGTCGTGGGCTCGTGGATGAGCCGCAAGTAAATCGATTCGCCGCAGCGGGCGTGTACCCGCTCGCCGGCAAAAACGCCAAAACCCGTTCAGATAAACGCAACCGACCGGTTGCGTCCCTGCCGCTTCGCGCTGTACAGCGCCGCATCCGCCTCGTTGATGAGCGCCTCGTAGGCAGGCACGCCCGCCCGCGCGGACGCGCCGCCGACACTCGCCGTCACGGGCACATCGACGCCTTGCACGTCAACCGGCGTGTCGCCAATCGTATTGCGGATTTTCTCCGCGACCAGCATCGCGTCTTCGAGCGGCGTGCATGGCAGCAGCAGCGCAAACTCCTCCCCGCCGAAGCGCCCGAACGTATCCTGCGCGCGCACGACATGCGACACGCGCTGCGCCATATCGCGCAGCACGGTATCGCCGACCACGTGACCGAACTGGTCGTTGATCTTCTTGAAGTGATCGAGATCGAACAGCAGGATCGACAGTTCGCCGCCGTAACGCTGCCAGCGGGTGTACTCGTCGCGCAGACGCGCTTCGAAGTAACGCCGGTTCGCGATGCCCGTCAGCCCATCGCGGTCCGCGTATTCCTGCAGTTTCGCCACGGCCTCTTCGCGCTCGCGCTGCATGATGCTCACGTGCGTCACGTCGGAGACCGTCACGCAAACGGCCTCGACCTCGCGATCGCGCATGATCGGCATGAACGTGCAGTCCTGCTGCATGAAATCGACGCCGCCCGTGATCGGCCGGTCGTGATCGAACTTGAACAGATAGGGGCGCTGCTCCCACGAACTGAACGCGAAGCTGCCGAGCTGGAACACGCTTTCGAGCTTGCGCGTGAGCCACACGCGCGGCAGCTCCGGAAAGCTCGCAAAAATCGACTTGCCGACCACCTGTTGCGCCGACAGGCCGCTGTGATCGTGCATGAAGCGATTCCACATCAGCACGTTCATCTGACGGTCGAGCACGAAAATGCCGAAGCCGACCCGTTCGACGACCAGATCGCTCAGCGTGGGAAGCGGGCCATTCATATGCTGGAAAGCAGCGCGTCCAGCGCGGAACTGAGATGACGGATCGAGTCTTCCGCCATCAGCATCACGAGGTGGGCGCGGAAACTCTGATCCTCTAACGCGAAATTCACTTCGACCAGCAGCGCGACTTCCCAGGCGAGCACGTTCGGCTGGAACACGTCATCGAGCGACATCGCCGAGCCGAGCAGGCCCGGCTGCGAGAACACGGGCATGCGCCCAAGCTGGTCGAGAATGCACGACACACACGCGCCCGTCAGGATGTTCGCGACGTCGAACACGAGCTCTTCCTGGGTGGTCGCCTCGTATGCGGACTTCGCGTACGGGTCGCTCACCAGCGAGCACAGCTGCTCGATGCTGCCGCTGCGGCAGATCACCAGCGCCTCGCCCTTGATGTCCGAGCGGAATCCCTGTCGCACGGCGCTCACGGGCTCGTTGATCCCCGTCATCTCGCGCAGCGCTGACGCAGCCTCGCGCACGGCGACCACGCGCACGCGCGGCACGGACAGTTCGATGAACGCATCCAGCAGCAGAGCGAGGCGCGTCGCGGCCTGGCCCATCGCCAGATTGGCGACCTCTTGCAGCGCGTCGCGCTGATCTTCGTTGAGGACTGGCTCAGACATACAACCCGTACTCCTTGAGGATGGGAAGCACCGCCTCGGTAGTCACGGGCTTGGCGATGAATGCGACCGCGCCGAGCGCGCGCACGCGTTCCCTTGCCATCGGCTGGACATCGGCGGACACGACGATCACGAAGGTATTCAGGTCCTCGTGCTGCAGGGCCTCCAGAACCTGATAGCCCGTCATGTCGGGCATCGTCAGGTCAAGAAACATCACCGATGCGCGCCCCTTGCGATAATGCTCGAGCGCTTCGCGTCCGTTGGACGCGTAGGTAATGTCGACGTCCCAGTCCTGCGGCAATGCTTTCGTGAGCACCTTGCGGGCAAGCAGCGAGTCATCGGCGATCACAATGGGCAAAGGCATGGCGGCGGGCTGGAAACGGAGTGGGTTCTTGCGTGTTAACGGCGCTGCATGGGCGAACTTGAGTGCCCGCTCGCGCAATCGCGCGAAGCGGCCTCTCCAGCAGCGACGAAGCGGGAACCCGGAACGGTCGGCACGAGCGATGCTGACCCCACGTGGCGCGGCGACAGGCGCACCCGGTGGCAGGTGCTGCGCGCGCGGCGTGCGGCCGCTGCAGCATGCACGCAATGGACAACGGCAATGACCGGCATTTTCGAAGCCTACCCCGTAGATAGTGCTGCGGCGGCAAGACGGCGTTCATGGCTCCGTGGTGCGCCGCTGGTCTACGCGAGGGTCTGCCCAGTCTTGCATGGCATGCAATGCCCGGTCCCTCGCGCGAAATTCGCCCGATCATGGCGGGCTAATTATTTATCTTGCCGCAATTTTCGAAGCAAATTGGCGGAAAGGCAACTCGCCAGAATGCATTCGTCGAACGAATTTAACTCGTTTGAGTCAGATTCGAGTCGAAACGTAAGCATTCGTCAGATAAAAGATCATCTTTATACTTTTGTGTACGTTTGCGCTTCCGGATTCGTCGCTGATTCACGAACTCGTATGACTAAAGCGTCCAGCCCGCATGGGCGCGGCCGCGGCGTCCGCCTGGTTGCATTGCACGCGAGCGGATGGTCCACTAAACCTATGATGAGAACACACACTCTTTCAACCGGCCGCGCGCGCGGCTTGCGCCATGACTGCTGACCGGCCCGATTCCGCCGACGCGAACACCCCGGACGAACGTGTCACCGGCACGCGACCCGACGAAGCGCTTTTTCCCGCCGTACCCGAGCAGAACTTTGCCGTCCGCCGCATGACGCTGATCGCGCTGCTGGTGGCGGCCGTCGTGCTGCCGTGCGTGTTCGTCGCGGCGATGGCGTTCAGCGACCTGCGCACGCGCGAGGCCGACGCCACCGATCTCACTCTGCGCACCGTGCGCGTCGCCGAAGAGCACGCGCTGAAAGTGTTCGATATGAACGAGGCGCTCGACGCGCGCGTCGTCGATCTGGTGCAAGGACTGGACGACGACGGCATACGCGAAGGCGAAGCCGCGATCCACGAAAAGCTGCAGACGATGGGCGGCGGCTATCCGCAGGTCGCGGCTGTTTCGATCTTCGGGCATGACGGCACGCTGCTCGCCAGCAGCCGTTTCTATCCGGCGCCGGCCGTGTCGATCGATCATCGCGAAGATTTCGTCGGCATTCGCGACGGTCAGGTGCTAGAGCATGTCTCGAAGGTGATGGTCGGGCATGTCGCGGGCGAGATCGTGTTCAACACGGGCGTCGCGCGGCGCGGCGAGGACGGCGGGTTCGCGGGCGTGGTGTCGGTGGCGCTGCGGCCCAGCTACTTCGCTGCGTTCTATCGAGAACTGCTGGGCGGCAACGACTCGCCGATGACCATGGCGCTGACACGCTCCGACGCCGCCGTGCTCGCGCGCTATCCCGTCGGCATGCCTTTGAAGGCTGAAGAGCCCATACGCCACAACGAGTACACCGACGCGCTCGCCGAAGGACGGCGCGCGGGCGTCGTGCGGGTGCGCTCGCCGCTCGATGGCGAAAAGTTGATCGTCGCGTTTCGCCGCGTCGGCTCGTATCCCGTGTATGTGACGGTCGGCTATCGGACGTCCGCGATCTGGGCCGCGTGGTATCGCCATCTGAGCGTGCTCATCCTGTCGACGTTCGTGCCGTCCATCGTGCTGTGGTGCGTGATCTGGCTGTCGCTCAGGCGCCTCGGCGCAGAAGAGGAAGCGTGGGAGCGCTGGCAGGCGGAAGCGTCGATGCGTCGCTCGATCGAATCGGCCTACCGGCAGTCGCGCAAGATGGAAGCGCTCGGCAATCTGGTCGGCAGCGTCGCGCACGACTTCAACAACCTGCTGATGATCGTCTCGGCCAATGTGCAGATCGTGCGGCGGCGCGGCGCGGCGGCGTTCGACCGCGAGCTGTCCGCCGTCGAGCGCGCGCTCAAGAGCGGCCAGTCGCTCACGCGGCAATTGCTCGGCGTGGCGCGCAAGCAGCCCTTGCGCAACGAGACGCTCGACGTCGAACGCTGGCTGCCGGGCTGCCGCGATCTGCTGCGCGCTTCGCTCGGCGCGAAGGTCGCGCTGGTGATGGATGTCGGCACGGGCGTGTGGCCGATGCAGGTCGACGTCGCGGAACTCGAACTTGCGCTGATCAACGTCGCCGTCAATGCCCGCGATGCGATGCCGAACGGCGGACGCTTCACGGTGCGCGCGAACAACGTGACCTTCCGTCACGAAGACGGCTTTCCGATCACGGGCGCGTTCGTGCAGTTGTCGCTGGAAGATACGGGCGTCGGGATGCCGCCGGAGATACTATCGCGCGCGTTCGAGCCGCTTTTCACGACCAAGCCGAAGGGCATGGGCACAGGGCTCGGCCTGCCTCAGGTGTTTGCGTTCTGCGAGCGCTCGGGCGGGCTGGCCGCGATCGACAGCGCGATCGGCGCGGGCACGTCGGTGCGGCTCTATCTGCCGCGCGCGACGCAGGCGCCCGAAGTCGAGCGGCCTGCCGAGCCCATCGCGGAAGAGGCGGGCGCGCCACATGGCCTGCGCATTCTGCTCGTCGAGGACAACGACGAAGTCGCGGCGGGCACGGAAGCGTTGCTGCAGATGATGGGCCACGACGTCACCTGCGTGTTCAACGCCGACGCGGCGATGGAACGCTTCGACGCCGCGCACGCGAGGCAAAAGGAGACGGGCGAGCCCTTGCCCTTCGACCTGGTGATTTCCGACATCCATATGCCCGGCACGCTGAACGGCATCGATCTCGCGGAACGCGTGCAGGCTTTCGAGACGAAGCTCCCGGTGATTCTCGTCACCGGCTATGCGGAAGAGTTGGAGCGCGCGCGTCATGTCGATGTGCGCGTGCTGTCGAAGCCGTTCGATATCGCGCTGCTCGATAAATTCCTGCAGACGCTGCAGCGCGATCTCGCGCATACGCCGACTCACCCCGCCAGTTGAGCGGCCGTTTTGCCGGGGATTACCGACTATATTTGTAAAAAGCGCGCCATGCGACGGGCGCGCTTGCCGTGGGCGACGGCTTCCCGCTGTCGCCTGTCTCTTCCGACAGTTCCCGTCGACCCGCGCTCGCGAAGCCCGGCATGAAGGTTGCGCGTATACCGTCACAGAGGATGCAGTGATGCACTGCCGCATCCACCCATAAAGCCGACGGAGACAGACATGCGACACACCGTGATTGGTCTTTTCGCCACCTACGCGCAGGCTGAAAGCGCGCGCAACATGCTTGTGCAGACCGGCTTCGCGTCCACCGACATCAATCTGCAGGCGCACCCCGAAACGCCCGCCGACGCAGCCGCCGAGGAGTCTCCCGGCGTGATCGCCAATATCGAACGATTCCTGTCGAGCCTGTTCTCGACCTCCGGCCCGACCGCTCCTGAAGCCGAGCGCTACACGGACGCGGTTCGACGCGGCGCTGTACTCGTAGCTGTCAACGCCGCGAGCGAGTCGCATGCGGAACTTGCGCGGAGTTCGCTGAGCAAGCTTGGAGCGATCGAAGTGAGCGAGCGGGTGCCCGATGCCGCGATGCCCGCGGCGGAGACGAGACGCGAGCACTCGGTGCTCGACGAGTTGGGTATTGGGGGGATTGGCAAAGCGGCCGTCACGCCGACGACGGCGGCGCAGTCGTCGAGCGCGGCGTTACTCGCTGAGGAAGAAGCGCGCAACCGTGCGCGCATGGATGCGCTGCACGGCGTGCCGCCCGTCGACGAACCGTCGGCGCAGGCGCTTGCCGCCGCAGCCGCACCGGGCGCCGGAGCGGTGATGCGGCCAGATGTACCGCCGCCGGAACCCTCGACGGCGCTTCCCGGCGAGGCGGCCCAGTATCCCGACTACGGTGTGCCCACATCCGCCAGCCGGCCGGCCGCGCCTCAGGGCGATACGCCCGCGGCCGCGGCGATTGCGTCAGCAGGCATCGCCGGCTCAGGCGCCGTGATGACGCCCGACACCGCCGCGCCCGCGCGAGCGATGCCCCAACAGGTGCCGGATGAATATCTCGAATACGAAGAGGATTTCCGCACCCACTATGACGCGGAATACGCGCACGAAGGATTGCGCTATGACGAGTACGTTCCGGCCTATCACTACGGCGCGACGATGGCCCGCGAAATCCGCTATCAGGACAAATCGTGGGACGAGGTCGAACCGGAAGTGCGGGAGGATTGGGAGCGCGACAAGGCTGTCGGTAGCTGGGAGCGTTTCAAGTCCGCCGTGCAGCATGGGTGGGATCGCGTGACGGGGCATCACCATCACTAGTCGTCGTGCTTCGACTGGCAAAGGACCGGAAATGATGCGGCGCCCTTGATCGGGCGCCGCTGTGTATGTAGACGGTGCGGATTCAGCCCGCGTGCCGCTTCACCCAGTCGACATATCGATCGACGAATTTCTGCAGGAACTTGCGCGTGTCGTCGCTCGCGATGTTGCCGTTCTCATCGATCTGGCCAGCCGCGTGCTTGATGAACATCTCGGGCTGACCAAGCGTCTCCACGTCGAGATACGCCAGCACGTTGCGCAGATGCTGTTGCGCGAGCGCCGTGCCCGTCGCCCCCGGCGATGTGCCGATTACGGCACCCGGCTTGCCGCCCCAGACGCTATGGCCCCAAGGGCGTGAACCCCAGTCGAGCGCGTTCTTCAGTACGCCGGGCATCGAGCGGTTGTATTCGGGCGTGACGAACAGCAGCCCGTTGGCAGCGTGGATCTGCTGCTTAAAGTGACGCGCGACTTCTGGGAAATCGTGGTCGTAGTCCTGGCTGTAGAGCGGGAGAGAACCGATGTCGAGAAACTCGAAAGAAAAGTCTGAGGGCGCAAGTGAAATCAACGCCGTTGCCAGCTGGCGATTGGTCGAGTCGCGGCGCAAGCTGCCGACGACCACTGCAATTTGATAGGCCATATGTTCCTTCCTCGGTTGGCGCGAAACGCGCAAAAGGGGATGCGGCCTGTCAATCATAACGGCCGATCGGCCGTCCCGAAACACGGCGTTAGTGCCCTTGATGTGACGTTTTTGTTACCTGCAGTGGATAAACCGGGGTACGCAAAAGTTATCCACAGATTTTCTGGATAACCCTGTGGATAGGTCGAATCTTTGCCTTATCAATCAAGCGCGTCGTCGGGCTGTCGCCATACGCAACAAACGGCGTGCAACCTCACTTGCCGTTACAGCTTTGCGTTGAGCCGGTGGATAGCGATTTCGACGTGCTGGGCGTCGTACACGCGCTATCGGACGTTTGAGGATCAACCAGGAGGGATAGATCATGACTTTGCACCACTCTGGCAAATCTCACGATGAAGCGGTGGCCGCGCGAAAGGAGCACAAGCCGCGCGCACTGGAACAGCCGGGCGGCGAAATGGCCGTCGAAGGCACACAAGCGGATGAAACACACAGTTGCGGCGAACTTTCCGAGCGCGGAAAGCAGGTCTGGCGGACGGGCAGCGGACTCGATGGAGGTGGAAAGGTCTGATCCGCGCGGGCCGCATATAAGAAAGGGCGCATCGGAGCGCCCTTTCGTTTTAATCGACTGCAATTGCGAACGTTAGTTGCCGAAGAACACGTTGCAATACGAGGCGGGACCTTCGCACTTCTGGTTGCTGTCGGCATGGGCAACTCCCGTCGCACCGGCCAAAAGCGCAATGGATGCAACGAGGGCGGAAAGAAGGCGTTTCATGATGACTCCTGGATTCTCAGCGTTGATGCGATCGCCTCGCGATCGTTGAGGCGGAGAATATCCACGGAGCGCGCGTCCTGGAATAGCCGGATTGCCAAGAGATTTTTTCGTCGACTGTAATAATCGACGAACGGCTCAGGTGGCGGACTAGGGATGTAGACGGCGTGCAGGTTCGCCGACGGACGAGTTCGATCCGTTTTGCGTCTTTCAGGATTAGCAACAATCAATTGCGGATTGCGATGACGTTTCCGGCCGCCTAACGCTCTGCTGGAGGGATCTCGCGATAACGCGCCAGGTATGCACCGTGTGCGGCCTCGTCCACGCTGACAGCATGACGTGCAGACGAGGCGGGATGTTTCTCCAGCATTGCCACGGGACGAATCGGCCGATGTTGGAAATTTCCACCACAGTTCGGACACACATTGCGCAGCGCGGTCAGCGCGCAGACTTCGCAAAACGTACATTCAAAACTGCAGATCATCGCGTCTTTCGAGTCAGGTGGCAGTGCCTTGCCACAACCTTCGCATGACGGTCTTAGTTCGAGCATGTCCTGCCTCCATAATCGATTTGGCGTTCGTTCCGCCCGTTTGGGGGAGCGGTGAATGATTGAAGTCTATGGAAGCCGGATTCGGCAAATGTGTCAGCGCGGCGTCAATTCCTGCCACGCGGGATGAACCGAACTACCGCACAGACTCGGTGTGATTTGCTTATGCGAATTTATCGGTTCGCGGAGATCCGTCATCGGCTTATCGTTGAGCGCAATCGGTCCCTGTTGCGACCGTATTCGCTACATCGAATCCGTATATGTCTCAACATTCCAATTTCACACGCCGCGCATTCCTGGCCGGAGCCGGCGCACTCCTCGCGTCGACTGCTTTGCCCTCATTCGCGCAGACGCGCGCAAAAGAAATCCGCATCGGTTATCAAAAGGCCGCAAGCACGCTCGTGTTGCTGAAAGCACATGGGACGCTTGAAAAGCGCTTCGCACCACTGGGGGTGGGGGTGAAGTGGACGGAGTTTCCGGCGGGCCCGCAATTGCTGGAAGGACTGAACGTCGGTTCGATCGATTTCGGCTACGTCGGAGAGGCGCCGCCTGTCATCGCGCAAGCTGCTGGTGCCAACTTCGTGTACACCGCGTACGAAATCCCGACGCCGCAAGCCGAAGGCATTCTTGTCCATCGCGATGCGCCGATTCAATCCGTTGCGGATCTGAAGGGAAAACGGGTGGCGTTGAACAAGGGCTCCGACGTGCACTGGTTCCTGGTCGCCGCGCTTCAGAAAGCAGGTGTGAAATACACCGATATTCAAACTGTGTTCTTGCCGCCCGCTGACGCGCGCGCCGCATTCGAGCGCGGCGCAATCGATGCCTGGGCTGTCTGGGATCCCTTTCTCGAAGCTGCAAAGCGCCAATCGAACGCGAGACTGTTGACCGACGGTGCGGGCATCGTCAGCCATCACCAGTTCTTTCTCAGCGCGCGCCCGTTTGCTCAGCAAAACGCTGAGCTGATCGATGCCGTTGTTGCCGAGGTTGGCAAAGAGGGCGTCTGGGTCCGCGATCACTACGCGGAAGCGGCTGCGCAGCTCGCACCGATTCAGGGACTCGACGCCAGCGTGGTCGAAGCGAGCCTGCGACACTATGCACACGTCTATAAGCCCATCGATGCAGGCGTACTCGCCGAGCAGCAGAGGATTGCCGATGCGTTCACCGAGCTTCGCATCATCCCGACGAAGATCGTCACGAAGGAAGCGGTTCTCGGAGTGAAAGCGTAAGTGCCCGCCTAATGCCGGCGCGCGATACGGCCTCCCGTTGTCGCGCGCGTCACGTTACTTCGCCAGATCGGGAAACAGCGCTTTGACATTCTCGGGCGGCCGACCGATCACCGCGCGTCCATTGCGAACGACAATCGGACGTTGAAGCAGGATCGGATTCGCAGCGATCGCTTCGTATAACTGATCGTCGGTCAACGAGGCGTCAGCTAGACCCAGTTCTTTATAGATGGCTTCTGAGTCGCGAATCATCTCGCGAACGGGGCACCCCAACATTTGATTCAGCTCCTTCAACTGCGCCACGGAAGGTGACGTACGAAGGTACTCGACCACCTCCACTGGTTCGTTCGACGGGTTGTAGACGTCGCTAATGAGTTCGCAAGCGCCGCGGGATTTCGAGCAGCGTGGGTTGTGGTAGACGGTGATCATGGGCGTTATGCAGGAAGTGACCGGGTGAGGTTGAGGATTTTAGCTGCTGCGTTTGCCTGGCGTGGCGGTTGTCGCTCAACTAGCGGCCGATGATTGCGGCTTGTGCTTGAGGACAGGTTCGAGGCGCTGCGCCGCATGCACGTGCTGTTCAGTCACAGCAACTCTGATCTTCGCCATCGCGGCCTTCGCGAACATGCCAGCGGCGTGGGGACTAATGCTGATGGACGTGCAGATTCGCATGGGCGGCGCTTCCACCGCCACGCATCTCATTACCCGGTCGAGTTTATGCGCATAACTTCGATATGCCTCTGCCGCGCGGCGGTAGCGGTGCGTCGTATCCAGTCGACGGCATGCTGGTGCCCAACCAGGTTTATGCGCATAAACCCACAGTCGTTTCCGTCACGCTGCTGCCAGTAGTTAGCTACCGCTCCACGGTCCGCCAAAGACTCGATGGTTGATCGCTTGCGCGCACCTGTTACGCAACACCCCCTTCCTATCGACTGAACCCTGGTGACCTGCGGGCAGCAAAAACCGCACAGCCTCCTGCGACGCATCCGCATTCGCCATTCCACTCTTCGGCTTTATGCGCATAAAGCCACGTCAAACGGCTTATAACCGTTGCATGTAACCAAAAATGTTTGAATTAGAAAAACGCCAAGGTAAAATTCAGCGGCGTCCAAAAAGAGGAGGTGAACATTGGCAGCAGAAATCATCGCAGTGACACAGCAGAAGGGCGGAGTCGGTAAGAGCACGATTGCGATGCACCTCGGCGCGGCCTTCCATGAAAGAGGCAAGCGCGTCCTCGTCGTCGACGCCGATGGTCAAAACACCCTCATTCACTGGGCGAGCGCATCTTCGGATAGTGAGTCCGGCATTCCATTCCCAGTCGTCAATCTCTCCGAGGCGGGCTCGCAGATCCATCGCGAGATCAAGAAGTTCGTTGCGGACTACGATCTGATCGTCGTCGACTGCCCGCCGTCGATCACGGAAAAGGTCTCTGGCGTGGTCCTTCTCGCGGCAACGGTCGCCGTGATGCCGACGTCCTCGTCGCCAGCCGATTACTGGTCGAGCGTGGGTCTCGTCAAGCTGGTCCAGCAGGCGCAAGTCATGAACGAAGATCTTCGTGCCGTCTTTCTCCTCAACAAGACCGAAGAGAAGCGAATGCTGACGCGTGAGTTAAAGCGAGCCTTGGAAGAACTCGGCTTCCCGCTTCTGCGCACCCAGATGCCCACGCGCGAGGCCTATAAACAGGCGATGGCGCTTGGTCAGACAGTCTTGCAGATGAACGATCGAGGCGCGAAGCTGGCCGCTCTCGAAGTTCGCGCCTGCGCTGACGAGATCGCCGCTCTGCTCCCCTGAATTTATGCGCATAAAGGTACTTGAATGAAACCATCCCAATTCGCCAAAGGCTTCCAGGCACGTCCCGATACGACCAGCAGCGAAAAGCGCACGGCGCTCGATCGGCTGAACGCGATCGACGGGCTGGTGCAAAACGCAGCGAAGAGCACGAACGTCGCCGCATTCAAGAGCCCCGTTGTAGCGCCAACTTCGCCGAGCGAAGCGGAGCCGGCCGAATCCACGAACGAATCGGTTGAATACCGCGCGTGGCGAGCCGAGCACAGCTATCGCACCGGACAGATCGTTGAGCTTCCACTGAAGGCGATCAAGCCGAGTCCATTCAATCCACGGTATTTCTATCTGAAGTCGTCGATTGCCGAGCTCGCGGTCAACCTCGCAAAGCAGGGGCAGCAGCAAGCCATTCACGTCATTCCCGACTACGACAATCCAGGAAGCTATTTCGTCAGCGATGGCGGCCGACGTGTCCGGGCATTGAAAGAAGCGAACAAGGAGACGGTAAAGGCGATCGTCATCGATCTCCCGATCGGCATTCAGAGCTACAAACTTGGCTACGATCTCAACGTCCAGCGCGATTCACAGACGGTGTTCGATAACGCGATCGTGTGGCGACGCTTTCTGGACGAAAAACACTTTCAGAGCCAGAAGGAACTCGCTGAACATCTTGGTCTCGATGAATCGACGATCGCCGTGGCACTCTCGATCGCGAAACTGCCGGAGACGGTGATGCAGGAGATGGTCGCGCGGCCGGATCGCTTCGGCTCGAATATGGCGTATCAGGTCGGCCGGTATCACTCGGCGCGGGGCACGGATTCGACGCTGCGTCTTATCAACAAAATCCTCTCCGACGATCTGAGTACGCGCCAGGTCGCCGACATCGTGAAGGGAAGGGCGACAGCACAGGAAAGCGCGAAGCCGGCAGGACGTCAGCGTTACGCGCAGCGGCTCGACATCAAGCTAGCCGGGGTATCGGTCGGCGACCTGAAGTCATATGGAGAAGACAGGCTCGAACTGAAATTGCGGGGATTGACGCGTGACAAGCGCGATGAAATTCTCCGACAGATCGAGCAGATGCTGTCGGAGCAGAACTAAGTTACGCAAGGAATAGCGCGCCGACGATGGCGCGCTTCACAGAATCAAACAGGAATTAAGCAGGAGTCAAGCGGCCCGCGATTGGCTCAGCGTGAACGAAAGCAAATCGCCGTCCGTCGGCTCGCCCCAGGTCTTGCGCGCGAGCCAGTCAAAGAATGCGGTTTCCGTCAGCTTCGACTCGAGGCCGCGTCGTCGCCAATCGTCGCGCATGTGAGCGCCGAGACCCGGCAATTCATCCTCTTCGAACGAACGACGAGCCAGCTCGCGCTCCGCTTCGCCCTGTTCCTGGTACAGCGCCTGCGCTTCCTTGCGCCGATGCGCCATGTACTCGTCCAGGAGTCTCGCCTTCGGATCGTCGGCAGGCGCGCCCGCCGAACCTTTGCCAGCCGCCGCTGAAGGCAATGCATCGACGGGCGGCGCATAGCCCTTCTTCAGCGCGTCCTTGAACAGCGCCGGCGCGCTGCGCACGGGCGGCAGGGTCGTGCTGCGCATCCGCTGCTCGGTCATTTGCAGCGCCGCACGAATCCGGTTTTCCTCGCTATCGGCGTACAGCGTTTGCGCCTCTTTGAGCGGAATGCCGATCTTCACCATCCGATCGACGAGCGTGCTGTCGAACACATTCGGATGCTCATCGAGCGCGAGCATCGGCTGCTTGCGCTCAGTCACCCGAAACTGGATTTCGGCGACCCGGCGACCTTCGCGATGCTCGATGAGTTCGACGAAGATATTGGTGACGGCATTCACTTCCGCGATCGCGGGACGCAGGTAGTCGCGCTTGAAATACTTGTACTCGCGCTTGGCTTCATCGCCGGCTTCCGTGTCGGGCGTGCCTGACAGGATGGGCCGCCACCATTCCCACGCCTCACGCATGGTCAGATGGCTCGGATTGGTCAGGTAACGCACGCAGATTTCATAGAGCGCGAGACCCGCGCTGCTGCGCAACTGGCTTTGGAATTGCAAGCTCAATCGCGCGTATTGCACGGGATCGAGCAGTTTCTTTTTGATCTTCGGCGCGAACGAGAATTCGACCCAGACGCGACGCGTCGTCGGATCTTCGAGAATTTCGGCGTCGGCGATAAGGGTGGAAATGCCCCATTTGCGGCCGGGTTTCTGGCTCGACGTTCCCTGGCTCCATTCGACCTGCACGGAGACCATACGACGCAAGTGCTCCTTGACGAGGGCGGTGTCGTTCGAATCGAAAGCCGAGTTTGCAACGATGTCCGACAGCAGCGCACGATAGGTGTCGCCCGATTCGTCCGCTTGCTGGGCAACCGTGAGCAGAACGTTGAACAGTTTGCGTGTGAGCAGCGTGATCTTGCCGCTCTTGGGCTGAATGGCGATCGCCTCGACGGCTTTGCGCAATTCGGCGGAGCTTGGGCTCACCACATCGGTTTTTTTCGCGCGCTTCGTCGTGGCCATGCGTCGAGTCAGGAAGAGATTTCGCGAAAGCATACCGGCTGTGGTGATGCGCGTCTATAGCACCTCTCTCACCTACGTTGGGTGAAATCAGTTTACCCTGCCTGACTCACCAGGCGCGGGTCCCGAAAACCCTCACCGTTCGCGGCGAGAAGCCTCTTCCGGCTGCGTTGATGGTCGCGGACCAGGCGTAAACGGCATCGAACCGGCCGATCCAGAAGGTCCCGAATGATTTCCCGAAGATTCTCACCATTGCGAGCGTCGCAAATCCGCGACGCCGGTTTGGGCTGCCAGCATCACCGGGGCACAGCGCGGACAAACGCGCGCGCACTCTTGTAAGACGTGCCTTTCCCTTGACGCGTCCGAAGCTGTAGGAACAGAGGATCCACACATGTACGTCGCGCGGTTCAACGCGACGTCCGATCTGCGTGCTCCGATCCACAACGCGGAGCGTTCCACCCGTCATGAATGGCACCCAGAAGGCGGAATGTTAAATCCGAGCACCGCATCGCAACTCTGACGAGCGGTCTTCAGACCTCGACACAAGCACTGATACCCGAATATCCTCACCTTTGGCCGCGCGCAAGCCGAGGTCTGGCGGCATTTCACGCCCCATCGATAAATTGCCGACGGAAAAATGCTCCCGAATGTTCTCACCTTGAACGGCGATCGCTCGTAATGAATGGATCGCTCAGCACCAGCCCGTCAGCCCCCGAATACGCTCACCTTTTGACAACAATCGACAAAAACCTAATCAATTTAGGCACTTAGCTCATGTCTATCTGCCCGGCTGGTCCGCGGGCAAGACGTTAGTCTCCTGAAAAGACTCACCTTTAGCTAGTGGCGGCATGAAACGATGCCTAAAAACTGGACGAACAGCCCTCCCGAAAATCCTCACCTAAGCAAAAACGCTGGGTGATCGACGGCTCGCATCGGGCCGCACCGGAACTGCCTGCGGCGGCGATTTTTGCAGGGCGAGTCCCGCATTTCCTCACCTTTTTGCTCCGATGCACGCTTAATCCCTCCCGTAACATCTCACCTTTCGGCTTTCCGTGACGATTCTGGCGCAAGATATGCGTGCATTTTGCGAATCCTGAATCCGCTCACCTTTGATACTTGGGTTGGTGCAAACGTCGTTTTTCTTCTCCTGCTCTAAAAAAGAAGCGCGCTCTGCGCTCCCGTAAAGCCTCACCTTTGTGCATTGCGCGTCAAAAATCGCCTCAAAACGGCTTCCCGGCCCCGAAAAGTCTCACCTTCGACTCCTGTTTTCTCCCGTGAGCGCTCACCAAGCACTCTTCGAGCTCTTAAAATCGACTCAAATCGCCCTCGATTCCCTCTCCTGAATCCCCTCACCACCCTTCGGCGAGTGCGAAATCGAGGCAGCCAGCGTATACGGGCCGCAATCAACCGATGGCTCCCGAAAACCTTCACCTATAATCAGCGGCCACTTTCACGGTGCTCCCGAAGGCACTCACGATCTTTCCCGAGCCTGCTCACCCGTGTCCCTGAACTCCATCACTGCGGTATCCTGCCGAAGCTCACCATCCGTCCCGTAAACCTTCACCTGATCGGGCGCTACGCCATATCCAGTAAGGCTTCCGCCTGGCGTTAACGTTTTTAACTAAGGTTCAAAGGTGTTTACTTTTATTACTCTCAACAACGGGCCCCGCGAGCTTCCAAAAAAACGATCACACCAACATCGGGAAAGCTCCCGCACTGCATCGTGAAACAGTGCCAAAACATCCTGCTAGCACATAAATATATTTGTTAACAACGACTTAGCAGGTATTCTTCGATTTGTTTCACGGATCAACCCACGTCGTTGATACCTACGCACCAAATTTGGCTTGATCCCACCGTCTGTGGCGAGAAAGACGCATCAAGCCCTAAAAACGTATCAAACACTACGTAAATTGTTATGATTCGTCGAACTCACGTAGCGTAGAGACAATCATGAACCTGGACGAAGAACGCCAAGCCATCCGAAAAGAACTCGATACACTGCGTGCCAATGGGGCGCGTCGCCAGGAACTGTCGCTTCATGCCTGCAAACGGCTCTTCTTCGACCTCGGTATCCGCCCGTCCATGGCTGCGGTGCGTGACTTGACGCAAACGGGCAGTGCGAGCGACATCCCAAAAGACATCGACAGTTTCTGGGAGCGCATTCGCTCCGCCTCGCGCGTGCGTGTCGGCGCCGGCGTAATTCCCAAAGCGTTAGAAGAAAAAGCGGGTGAACTATTGGGTGCGCTTTTCGAAGATGCGCTGTTACACGCGAAGGCATCGCTCGACGAAGAGCGCAAAGAGCTCCATGCATTGCGCGCTGCGGCCGAGCGCGATTCTCACGAAGGCAAAATTCGAAAAGAAGTTTCCGAAGAAGCTATACAGCGCAGCGAGGCACGCGCCGACGCCGCCTGGGAACGCGTCCGTCTTCTTGAGACTCAACTTGCCGCAGTGAATACCAGTGGATCGGCTCATAAGGAAGGATTGAAGGCGTCCGTCCGGCGCCTGGAAGCCGAGAACGAATCGTTGCACAAGCGTCTTGATACCGAACAGTCGACGAACGCGGGCCTGCGTGACCGTCTCGATGGGTTGCATGCCGAAATGCGGCAAAACGCCGAACACTACGCGCAACAGATCAAGGATGCCGTGGCCGAGGCCGAGCGTCGCGTCAAGCCGATGCTCGTGGAACTGGACTCCCTGCGTGCGACGGCTGCGACGTATCAGACGGGAGTACGCGATGCGAGCCGGAAGGAATTCGATTTCATCCAGCAACTAGCGGCTGCCAAGGCGCGTGGCGACAGGCTGGAGGCGCAATGGCGCGAACAATCGGACGAACTCGATCTGCTGACGCGCCAGATGACTGCGCTGCGCGCCCAGCAAGGCATCGACCCCGCCGTCGCGGAATTGCTCTGTCAGCTGGCAAGTGCCGGCAGGCTGAGCACGCAGGAATTGGAGTCGATCGGAACGGCCGCCGATGGGCATGTTGCGGTGCCGACACGCTGTCCGAAATGCGCCGAAGGTGAGCCGGAGCTTTCGCAGGTCGATCACCGCTACGAGCTCCTTTGTCCCGAATGCGAGCACTCGTCGGGAACGGGTGGTTCGCGGTTGGCGGCGGTGACCCGCTTTATGTCTACGACGCAAACGTCGGCGTTGACCTGATCGCAAAACGAACTGGTTTCTCCGAAAGCGCTCGAGGTGAGGGTTTACGGGGCTTCCAAGGTGAAGGTTTACGGGAGCCGTCTAGCCGCGGTCCTGCGTCTGCTCGGGATCTTCAGAAGACGCAGGTGTTTCTGCGAGGCGCGTTTCAGCGTCAAACTTTTCCTGGTCATTCCACATCTTCCACGCGCGATACAATCGGTTCGCGGAAACAGCCTGCGCGAATCCAAGCCATTGTCCGACGACCTCCGGTTCCACCCCGCTTTCGAACAGATCGGCAGCGAACGAGTTACGCAAAGTGTGCGGACTTGCACGTGCTTCGCGCGATCGACTGATTCCGGCCGCTTCGACAAGAGCGTCGACGGCGCGAAGCATCGTCGCCTTATGCATTGGACGACCCGATGGCGACGCGGGGAAAACCAGTTCGCCGGGCAGCTCCGCTTGCTTGCGTTCGTCGAGCCAGGCGTCCAGAACGGACACGGCAAATGGTGCGAGCCGTGTTCTCCGCGTGAACAATGGATTGGTCGCTTCGATCACCACCCACGGCGAACCCGCTGTCATGCAATCAACCGAAATCGTGCGGGCTTCGCCTGTCTTGATACCGCCGCCAAGAAAAACAGCAATCAACGCGCGATCGCGGCGCTCGCGCCAGCGTTGGGCCGACGTCAGATTTGTCACGGGCGAAGAAAGATAAGCGATTAAGGCCGAACGCTCGGCGACGGTCAGAAACCCTGTCGGCTCGTTGTCGCGCGCGTTACGCCATTCGGCTTCGCCATCCTGAGCAATGAATCGGGCGGGGTTGGTCGATGCAAGTTCGATCTCGCGCACGTGGTCGAGTACGCGCTCGATCAACCGGAGATATCGGGCGCGTTGCGGCTTTCGGATCGACAGTCCGCCGACGAATTCCGCTATCGATCGCATGTCGACCGTCACGAGATTCTTGTGACGCGCCTGTAGCCATTCGAGAAAAAGCCCCCACTGCGCCCGATACACTTCCGCCGACGAATGGCGAAAGTTTTGTCCGGCGAGCCATGCATCGAACGCGGCGCGCGGATCGATCAGCCAGTCTTGACGTTCGCTATCGAATAGATCGGCGCCAGCTGCGGATAGACCAGTGGGGCCAACAGGATCGGTGGAGACCATAGTCTGTTTTTCCGTTAGTTGCATGGAACGATTGTAGTCGGTCAACGGGCGGAACACTTTGTGTTGGAAACTGCCGGCGTCCCGGTTCGGCCGACCGCGCAGACTTTACGCGCATAAACTCCCGCCGCCTGCAGTGACGTCCAATCAACGCGTCATCCGCCCCATGCTCGCCCAGCGCCGCGCTCATCGCTCGCAACTCGACTTCTGGTCGTTGAAGCCTTCGACTTCTCCGCAGCGTCGTAAGCCGCGACAGCGAACGCAAACACAGCCGGCAACGCATTCGACCGGCCAAAGTTGACGGGATCATCGGTCTCGGGGAACTGAAAGTCGTCGGGCCGTTGAAACAACCCAAGCATCACGGGATCGTGCCGGCTGGCAAAACCGAGATCCGCGAGCGCTTCCGCTTCGATCGCATGCAGAAGCCGCCAGGTGAGCGGCACCTCCTGAACGATGTATCGCGCCGCAACGTGCCGGACGATGTGTTCGAGGTCACGCGCCGCGGACTTGAAGCGCAGCGCAGCCAGATCCTGTTCCTTGCTCAGTTCGTTCATTCTTCGGCTCCATCGGACTGCGTATACTGTACAAACATACAGTAGTTGCTGCAAGCCGGTTGTACGCCGAAGAATTGCGATTCAGGCTAGCCGTGAATGACGACGAGCAAGGCTTTGGCCTCGCCTTTCCCCGCGTTGCGGATCGCATGCGGCTCGTCGGCGACGTAGCGTGCGGTGTCGGCCACCTTCAGGCGCTTCGTGGTTCCTGCCGCTTCGATATCGATGGCGCCGTGCAGTACCGTCAGATGCTCGCGCGTCCCCGGTTCGTGCGCGCTCGACACCAACGCACCACCCGCTTGCAGCGTCAGTTCGTACCATTCGAATTTCCCCGCCAGATCGATCGGCCCCCACACGCGCAACTGGTATCGCGCGTCGTGGCCGCTCAGCGTCGGAATTTCATGCGGGCCGGACACGGCAATCGGCTCCGGCGCTTTCTGCGGTGCAAACAGCGAATCGAGACTGACGCCCAACGCGTTTGTCAGCCGCCACGCGACGGCGATCGTCGGATTCGCCTTGTCGCGTTCGATTTCCGACAGCATCGATTTCGACACCCCGGCCGCGCGCGACAGATCGTCGAGCGTCATTTTGCGTTCACTGCGCAATCGTTGAATCTGCTCACCAACGCGCGGCGGCGCCGCAACCGACTGCGCTGCCGTCGCCGCCGTAGACGACGAACTCCTGCGCGTTCCCGAACTTGCCATTTCCTGACCTATCGTTTAGAGTTGTTCGACATATCGAACTTTAGTTCGAAAAAACGAAAATTTCCGATAAAACTGAAGCCGACTATAACAGGCCGCCGCGCCGCATGGTGCGCTGCAAAGCCGCCCATTCAAGGAGCCGTTTCATGCGTGACCCATTTCTCGCGCATCTGCGCAGCACGCTCGACCAGATTCGCGCCGATGGTTTCCACAAGACCGAGCGCGTGATCGCGAGCCAGCAATCGTCCGACATTCGTCTCGAGAGCGGCGCCGACGTGCTGAACTTCTGCGCGAACAACTATCTCGGCCTCGCCAACGACGCGCGCCTGATCGCCGCCGCGAAAGACGGGCTCGACCAGGACGGCTTCGGCATGGCGTCGGTGCGTTTCATCTGCGGCACGCAGACCGTACACAAACAACTCGAACGCGCGCTGTCCGCATTCCTGAAGACGGACGACTGCATCCTCTACTCGAGCTGCTTCGATGCAAACGGCGGCCTGTTCGAGACGCTGCTCGACGATAACGACGCCATCATCAGCGACGAACTCAATCACGCGAGCATCATCGACGGCGTGCGTCTGTCGAAAGCGAAGCGTTACCGCTACAAGAACAACGACCTCGCCGATCTCGAAGCGAAGCTGCGCGAAGCCGATGCAGCGGGCGCGCGCTTCAAGCTGATCGCGACGGACGGCGTGTTTTCGATGGACGGCATCATTGCCGATCTCGCGGGCATCTGCGATCTCGCGGACCGCTACGGCGCACTCGTGATGGTCGACGACTCGCACGCCGTCGGCTTTATCGGCGAACACGGGCGCGGCACGCCCGAGCATTGCGGCGTGCTCGAACGCGTCGACATCATCACGGGCACGCTGGGCAAGGCACTGGGTGGCGCATCGGGCGGTTACATCGCGGCGCGCCAGGAGGTCGTCGATCTGTTGCGGCAGCGCTCGCGTCCCTATCTGTTCTCGAACACACTGACGCCGAGTATTGCCGCCGCATCGCTGAAGGTGCTCGACCTGCTCGCCAGCGACGAAGGCAAGCAGTTGCGCGAACGCGTACGCGCAAACGGCGCGCATTTCCGTCAGGCGATGAGCGCGCACGGCTTCACGCTCGTGCCGGGCGAACATCCCATCATTCCCGTGATGCTCGGCGATGCGCAACTGGCATCGAACATGGCCGACGCGCTGCTCAAGGAAGGCGTGTACGTGATCGGCTTTTCGTATCCCGTCGTGCCGAAAGGCCGCGCGCGCATTCGCACGCAGATGAGCGCTGCGCACACGGCGGAACAGATCGATCGGGCCGTCGATGCATTCGCGCGCGTCGGCCGTTCGCTTGGCGTGATTTGAAACGGGGCATCACTAGCAATGAAAGCACTGGCAAAACTCGAACGCGCACCGGGACTCACGTTGACCCGCGTGAAGAAACCCGAAGTGGGCCACAACGACGTGATGATCCGCATCACGCGCACGGCCATTTGCGGTACCGACATCCATATCTGGAAGTGGGACGACTGGGCGCAGAAAACCATTCCCGTGCCGATGCACGTCGGTCATGAATACGTTGGCGAAATCGTCGAAATGGGCCAGGAAGTGCGCGGCTTTTCGATCGGCGACCGCGTGTCGGGCGAAGGGCATATCACGTGCGGCTTCTGTCGCAACTGTCGCGCGGGACGTCGTCATTTGTGCCGCAATACCGTTGGCGTTGGCGTGAATCGCGAAGGCGCGTTTGCGGAATATCTCGTGATTCCCGCGTTCAACGCGTTCAAGATTCCGCCCGAAATCTCCGACGATCTCGCCGCGATCTTCGATCCGTTCGGCAACGCGACGCACACGGCGCTGTCGTTCAATCTGGTTGGCGAAGACGTGCTGATCACGGGCGCGGGACCGATCGGCATCATGGCCGTCGCGATCGCGAAACACGTGGGCGCGCGCAACGTCGTGATCACCGACGTCAACGATTACCGCCTGGAACTCGCGCGCAAGATGGGCGCGACGCGCGCGGTGAATGTGTCGCGCGAATCGCTGCGCGACGTGATGAGCGATCTGCACATGACGGAAGGCTTCGACGTGGGCCTCGAAATGTCGGGCGTGCCGAGCGCGTTCACGTCGATGCTCGAAGCGATGAACCACGGCGGCAAGATCGCGTTGCTCGGCATTCCGCCTGCGCAAACGGCGATCGACTGGACCCAGGTCATCTTCAAGGGCCTCGAAATCAAGGGCATTTATGGCCGCGAGATGTTCGAGACCTGGTACAAGATGGTCGCGATGCTGCAAAGCGGACTGGATCTTTCGCCGATTCTCACGCACCGCTTCGCCGTCGACGAATACGAACAGGCGTTCGCCACGATGCTGTCGGGCGAAAGCGGCAAAGTGATCCTCGACTGGACCGTATGACCGCGTCTCGCCGCGCGCATACAAATAGAATCAACTCGCAGCGCGCGGCCGCTCAGCCTCTGCCTGAATGATGACGTGAATATCGTCGCCCACTGCGGGATACCACGTCGTCAGACCGAACTTCGAGCGGCTGAACTGGCCGTCCGCTGAAAAGCCGAGCGTATCGGCTTTCGTCAGCGGATCGACGCCGTAGCCATTGAACGTCACATCGAGCGTCACGGGCTGCGTCACGCCGCGTATCGTCAGATCGCCCGTCAGCTTGCCGCGCGCATCGCCCGTGCGCTCGAAGCGCGTGCTGACAAAGCGGATCTGCGGATTGCGCTCCGCGTCCAGCATATCCGTCCCCTTCACCATCTTGTCCAGCTGCGGGACATTCGTGTCGATGCTCGCCGCGTCGATCGTCACCGCGACCTGGCTCTTGTCGAGCCCGCCTTCCTTCCAGTCGATCTCCCCCGCCACGCGATCGAAGCGCATCGTGAAGCGCGTGTACTTGAAGTGATCGACGTTGAACGTGACGCTCGTGTGATGCGGATCGAGCTTGTACTGGCCGACGGGCACGCGCGCTTCCGTTTGCGTGACGGTATGCGTGACGACCTGCAACGGCGTACATGCGCCTAACGCCGCCGTAATCGCAATCGCGGCCACGGCGCGGCGAAAAATGATGCTCATGACACTCATCCTTTTAAAACGATTCTCCAACACGATAATGCCTGAAGCGCCGAAGTGACCGCAAATGCGAAGCGAGTGAATACTTGACGAAGGAGAATGATCGTTCTACCCTTCGCGCATGGCTACTCTCGACGACACGACTGGCAGCGCGCGCGAGCGGCTGCTCGACGCCGCGGAAGCACTGATTTACGCGGGCGGCATTCACGCAACGGGCGTCGATGCGATCGTCCGGCAATCGGGCACGGCGCGCAAAAGTTTCTACACGCATTTCGAATCGAAAGATGCGTTGGTGGCGGCCGCGCTCGAGCGGCGCGACGAACGCTGGATGAAATGGTTTATCGAAGGAACCTTACGCCGTGGCAAGCATCCGCGCGCGCGCATGCTCGCCATGTTCGACGTATTGCGCGAATGGTTCGTATCGGAAGATTTTCATGGCTGCGCGTTTCTCAACGCCGCGGGCGAGATCGCTTCGCCTGACGATCCGATTCGCGTCGTTGCGCGCGAACACAAGGAGCGCCTGCTCGAGTTCGTGCGCGCGCAATGCGACGAATACGTCGCCTCGACGGGCGGCGATAGCCGGCGCGCGGCGCGGCTGTCGCGGCAGTGGCTGATCCTGATCGACGGCGCGATCAGTGTCGCGCTCGTGAGCGGCGACGCCGATGCCGCGCTCGACGCGCGCGCCGCAGCCGGGCATCTGCTCGATTCCAATAGTGCAAGCACCCGCTCGTCCAACGGGCGAGCGTCCACCTGACGCAGTTCAACGAGGAACCATCATGGCTGATATCGAAAGACGCCCTCCCGTCCCGCCGTTCACGCGCGAGACGGCCATCCAGAAAGTGCGCGCCGCTGAAGATGCATGGAATACGCGCGAGCCCGAGCGCGTGTCGCTGGCTTACACGCCGGATAGCAAATGGCGCAATCGTGCGGATTTCCCCACGGGGCGTCCGGAAATCGTCGCGTTCTTGCAGCGCAAATGGGCGAGGGAACTCGACTACCGGCTGATCAAGGAACTGTGGGCCTTCACTGACAATCGCATCGCGGTGCGCTTCGCCTACGAGTGGCACGACGATTCGGGCAACTGGTTCCGTTCGTACGGCAACGAGAACTGGGAGTTCGACGAGAACGGACTGATGGCGTATCGCCACGCGAGCATCAACGACAAGCCGATCCGCGAAGAAGATCGGCTCTATCGCTGGCCGCTGGGCCGCCGTCCGGACGATCATCCGGGGCTGTCGGAGCTGGGCCTGTAATCCGCAGTCAAATTGACGGTGAACGCGCGCGCGGCGCGTTCACCGGACCGTAACCGTTTGTCCGCTATCGTCGACATCTGCGCGCGTATTGTCGTTCCGAGCGCACACTCCATCTCACTGCAAGATTTGTGGGGTAGAGTGCGCGACTGGAGAGGAATTCGACACTAATCGCGACATTCAGACGCCGGCGCGCGACCGGTTGCGGAGAGCACATGCCGTTTGGAAAGATCAAGAACAAGATTCGTCGAGCATGCGTGGCGGCAGCGGTAGCAGGCATTGGTTTGATGGGAGCGTCGGGTGCGCAGGCAGCCGACTGGTGCAGCGGCGGCGTGTGGGTCGATGCGATGCTCGGCTCATATCATATCGATCCGGACCCGGGCACCGACTTCGAGCAGTTCAATCCTGGTCTTGGCGTCGAGTGCTGGCTCAACGGGCAATGGGCGCTGACGGCGGGCGGCTTCCGCAATTCGTTGCGTCGTCCATCGTGGTACGGCGGCGGTGTGTGGGCGCCCGAGTTCGTACACTGGGGCTTCATCCGCCTTGCCGTGATGGGCGGCATTATCTCCGGCTACAACTACGGCAACTGGGGACTCGGCCACGATCACACGATCGGGCCAGTCGCCGCGCCTATCGTGATGGTCGAGTACAAGCGCGTCGGTGCGAACTTCATTCTGATTCCGCCTATTCCTTCGGATAACCTGCCGTTCACAATCGGGTTTCAGGTGAAGGTGAAGTTCTGAGATCGGTTCACTCGTCGTGATGGGTGAGGGTTTTCGGGAGTCACGCGTGCGGTGAACCGGAGATGCAGTCGTTGCATCACCTGAAGCGCCAAAACCCCGCTATAAAGGCTGGAAAAGCACGCGCGGCATTCAAACAGGTGGCCTCGCAACGAGCCTGCGCTCATCAAAGGTGAGGTTTTGCGGGATGTCAGATACGCGTCCGACGCGCTCCTGAAACCTCTCACCTTCACGAGGCAACTGTGCAAATCCAGCGAGCACGACGATCACCGCAAGCCCGCCGACGCCGTTCATAATCGCAGGCAACGCGACCTATCGCATGCGGCTGAAGGCGTCTATGAACGATTCGAAACTGGACTGGAGCGACGTGCGGATCTTCCTTGCCGTCGCGCGCTGCGGCACGCTGGGCGCGGCCGCGCGCCAGCTAGGACAGACGCAGCCGACCATGGGCCGGCGTCTGCGCGCGCTCGAGGAAGCCGTCGGTCATACGCTGTTTCAGCGCACGGCGGAAGGCTTCGTACTGACCGACGAAGGTCATGCCGTACTCACGTACGCCGAGCGCATGGAAGAAGAAGCGCACGCGTTCATGCGTTCGCTTGCGGGCAACGAGCAGCAACTAACGGGCGCGCTGCGTGTCTCGTCGTCGGACTGGTACGGCATTCATGTGCTGACGCCGGTGTTCGCTGGTTTTCTTGCGCGCCATCCGCAGATGTCGATCGAACTGATCACCGATTCGCGCCGCTACAACCTCGCGCGCCGCGAAGCCGATCTGGTGTTCCGCATCACGCCGTTCGACGAACCCGACGTCATTCAGCGCAAGCTGATGCACATGGACTACGCGCTCTATGGGCGCATCGATCTCGTCGCGCCCGCGCGCGGTGATGGCGCAGGCCAGTCGCTCATCACCATGGATACCGCGTTCGGCGAGTTGCCCGACGTCGCGTGGATCCGGCAGATGCTGCCGAACGCGCACATCGCGTACGCAAGCAACAATCGCGGCGTGCAGGCGCGCATGTGCGCCGAGGGCGGCGGTTTCGCGGTGCTGCCATGTCCGCTTGGCGACAACACGCCGGGCCTGCGGCGCATCGATCTGGGCGAAGCGCCGCCGGGCCGCGACGTTTGGCTTGGCTACCATCGCGACCTCAAACGTCTCGCACGTCTGCGCGCGTTGCTCGATGTCGTGATCGAGCGGCTCGCGAACGTGTGAGCCGACCCACCACTCTCATTCGATTTCAACCACGATCTTGCCGCGTGCAGTCCGCTCCGTGATCGCGTCATACGCGCGTTCCGCCGATGCGAGATCGAAGTGGCGCGGATCGAGATACGGCGCAAGCTTGCCCTGTTCGGCAAGGCGTGTCGCCTCGGCGAGCATCTCGCCGTGATGCGCGCGATGCTGACCGGTGAGCAACGGATGCAGCGTGAACACACCGGAATACGTGGCCTCGCGGAATGACAGCGGCGCGAGCGCATGCGTGCCCCAGCCGAGCGCGCTCACGACATGCCCAAAATGCTTGACGGCCGCGAACGATGCATCGAGCGTTGCGCCACCAACCGTATCGACGACGAGATCGAAACCTTCGCCCGCGGTCAGTTCACCAACATACTGTTCGACGGTACGCGCCGCGTAGTCGATCGGCGTCGCGCCGAATCGCGCGACGAGATCCTGATCGCGCGCGCTCGCCGTCGCGAAGACCCGTGCGCCGAGCGCGCGCGCCAACTGCACCGATACATGCCCGACACCGCCCGCACCGCCTTGCACGAGCACGGTTTGACCCGCCTGCAAGTGCGCGCGGTCGACGATACCCGCATACGACGTGATGAACGCGAGCGGCACCGCGGCGGCTTCGCGCATCGACAGATTGGACGGCTTGTGTGCGAGCAGTTGCGCGTCGACGGCCGCGTATTGCGCAAGCGAACCCTGAATGCCGCCGACGCCGCCCGTCATCCCGTAGACCTCGTCGCCGATCTTGAAGCGCGTCACGTCCGCACCGAGCGCGACGACCACGCCCGCGAGATCGATGCCGAGCACGAGCGGCAGCGGATGACGCGCATGCGCGGCGCTGCCCGCGCGAATCTTCGTGTCGAGTGGATTGAGGCCGCTTGCGCTGATCCGCACGAGCACCTCGCCGCGTGCCGGTTCGGGAATGGGCATCATGGTCGGTACGAGGGGACCTTTGTACTGGCTGAGAACGAGGGCTTGCATGGACATGGTGTGCTCCGGCAGAAGATGAACGCAGTTGACGGAAGACATGATCGACGAATGCAGAACCCTGGTAAATCAACGATTTAGCACGACGACCAAACAGAAATGCATGGCCGTGGACAAGCAGGTGGAAGCGCAGTTCGTTACCTGGGTCTACGAACAGAAGACAGCGGCAAGCGCGCCGTGTGGCGTAAAGGTGAGAACTTACGGGAGTGAGCGGAAAGCCCTCTGAACGCGCACCGCCACAAAGCGCAAGCCCTTGATGGATAAGGCTTTGCGGGCATCGTCAAAGATGCCGTGACGAGTGCGGAGCGATCAATGGTGAGAGTTTGCGGGACCTCTGCAAAGTGACGTCGGTGCGCACGTCCCGGCTCACCTTTAGCGCAAGCGGGATTAACGTCAGACAAGACCGCTGATGTTCCGGCCGTCGCGATGCGACAGCACGTCGGCGAGCCGTTCCATCGAAACAGGCTTCGTCAGGTGATAGTCGAAGCCTGCCGCGAGCGCGCGTGACTTATCGGATTCGGAGGAGTAGCCGGTCAGCGCGATCAGGAACATGTGCGCCAGCGCCTTGTTCGAGCGGATCGCGCGCGCCACTTCGAAGCCATCCATCTCCGGCATGCCGATATCGATGATGCCCACCTCGGGCAACGCCTGCGCCGCGACCTTCAACGCATCGCGGCCGCTGCGCGCGACGATCACATCGTGACCTTCGAGTTCGAGCAGCAGATGCAACGCGTCGAGCGCGTCGGCGTTGTCGTCGACGAGCAGGATGCGGCTCGGCTCGGCGCTCGCCGCGGCCGCCGCCGCCGTCGCATCGGGCGCGATGCGCGTCTCACGGTCGAGTATCGGCAGCCGCAGAACGACGCGCGTGCCGAGCCCGACGCCCTGGCTGTCGAGCGTAATGGTGCCGTCGTGCAGTTCGATGAGCCGCTTCGCGACCGCGAGCCCGATGCCGAGTCCGCCTTCCGAGCGGCGCGCGCTCGATGGCGACTGCGCGAACAGTTCGAACACATGCTCGAGCGCGTCGGGACTCATGCCGACGCCGTTGTCCTCGATGACGATCGACACCATGCCGCTGTGCGCTGCCTCATCGGCGGCGCTGTCCGTGTCCGTTTGCACGCGCAGTTGCAGCGTGCCGCCCGCAGGCGTGTATTTGGCCGCATTCGACAGCAGGTTGCCGACCACCTGGCTCAGGCGTACATGATCGGCGCGCACATAAACGGGCTGGTCGAGCCCTTCGATTACGAGGCGATGCTTGCGTGCGTCGATGTGATGCTTGAGCGCCGTGATCGCGTCGTACACGATTTCGTTCAGCGACGTGCGGCTGTACTTGATCGCGAGCTTGCCGTGTCGCAGGCGCGCGGCATCGAGCAGATCGTCGACGAGCGTGCGCAACTGGCGCATCTGCCGCTGCGCGATGGCGAGGACATCGTTGGCCTGCTCCTGGCCTGCGCAGAGCACCTTGAGCGCGGCGATGGAACTGTCGATGGGCGCCATCGGATTGCGCAGTTCATGGCCGAGCATCGCGATGAATTCGTCGCGCCGATGCGCCGCGTCTTCGAGCGCGCGCCGCGCCTGTTGCGCGGCCTCGGTTTCCGCTTCGGCGGCCTGTTGCGCGTCGAGCAGCGTGAGCGCCGCGCCCGCGAGAACGGCAAGATTGCCGAGCAGGCGCAGGTCCTCGCGATCGAAACGATGTGTATCGTGTGACGCGACCCAGATCGCGCCGAGCGGCTTCGACGCGGGGCAACGAATCGGAATCGGCGTGATGATGCCTTCCGTGATGACCGCGCCCGCATCGCGAAGGCTCTTGAAGAAGGTGTGCGGCTCGACGAACAGCTGCGGCGCGCCGAGTTCGAGCGTCATCCCGCACGGACATTCGGCCCACGCCGTGGTTTTGCCTTCGAACGCCGCGCACGCGCCGGCGACCGCGCGCCAGCGGAACACGGCCGCGCCTTCGCTCGTCGTTTCAAGCAGGCTGATGCCCGCGCTGCCTGCGCGGCACGCGCCGAGCGCCGCATCGGCGATGGCTTGCAGCAAGGTGTCGCGGCGTCCCGTTTGCGCGCTTGCGACGGTGACGAGCGTGCGGACTTCGGCGGCATGATCGGGTGCGCGCGCCGGCCGGTCCTTCAGATCGTCCGTGCGCAGTACGCCCGCCCGGCGGGCGCTTTCGATACCGTCACTCATATTGATCGATGGAGAATGGTTCGCAGCGTGCCGTCGCGCCGGCACCCGGCGAACCGGAGTTTATCGATGCAGTATAGGCGTTGCGTCCGGGATGATTGCTGCGGAATTTCGCGGCATCATCATTGGTATGTTCCCTGCGTGTCAACAAAGCTCAACCTCAATGGAGAGACGCGATGAACCAGCAAAAGACGTATGGAGGCGGGTGCGCGTGCGGCGCCGTGCGTTTCCGCGCGATCGGCTCGCCGATGCGCGTCGGGATGTGTCATTGCATGACGTGTCGGCAGGTGCATGGATCGGCCTTCAGCTCTTACGCGATATTCGACCGCAGCGCCGTCACGTTGACGGGCAACACGCGCGAATGGCAAAGCTCGGAGCAGGGCCGGCGTCATTTCTGTCCGCTGTGCGGATCGGTGGCGTTCATGAGGTATGCCGATCGCGAGGAAATCGCTTTACCGCTTGGCGCTTTTGACGAGACGGGACTGTTCGAGCCCACGTATGAACTCTGGTGCAAGCACAAGGAACCGTGGCTGCCGCGCGGCGTGCGCCCCGAATACGACGAGGAGCGTGCGCACTAGCCTGTGCGGAACCACTTCACGCAGGCGCTGCGCGACGCGATCGATCCGCCCGCGCAGCGTCCCGTCGATATCTAGCTGTGCTTCTTCGGAATCTTTGCGCCTGACTTGCGCGCCTGATTCAGCGCGATGGCGACAGATTGCTTCTGCGATTTGCCCGCCTTCTTTTCGGCCTTGATGTTGTGCCCGATGGTTTCCTTCGATGTGCCTCGCTTGAGTGGCATGTCGCTCTCCTTTTCCCATTGCAAAGACGCGTGGCCTTGCGCCGCGGCTCGTGTATTTCAGCATGCGCCGTTCCCGACGCGTGCCGCGCATCGCGCTCGTGAAGCGTCGGCCGAAAAGCGGTACGTCGCTTGCTGAAAGGGAATGCGAGGACGTCGAGCACAGGAGCGACTCGCGGCGTTGCGACAGCGGCAATTTTTGCCGCGTTGGTAGGAACGGTCGCGCATTCGTGCGCATTCACTGCGCAAAGGAATGCGTCATTTCAACCGGTATGCCGGCGAAAGCGCCGAGCCCGGCATCCACAGGAGGGGAGTTGCAAGATGACAAGGCCACGGATGATTTTCCCGAAAGCGCGCAATGCTGTGGCCTCGAAACCCGAGTCGACGGACGACTATCAGATTTACGCCACCTACCGCCGCACGACGGAAGGTTCGTACATGGGCCAGTTGAAGGTCGTGCGCAAGACGGATGGCCGCTTGCTGTTTCCGTTCACGGGCGCACCCGACATCGGCCCGTTCACAGACGGCGACCAGGCGCGCGAAGCCGCGCAACGTCACGGCGAAACCGTCGTTCAGTCGGATCTCGACAATCCTGAACCGTGAGGTCCCGGCACTAAACGGCCACTAGGCCGTCGCAGTCATCGCCGGCTGTGGATGGCTGGCCGCTTCGAGGGTCGAGAAAAAGCAGAGGTTGTTCTTGCCCATGTTCTTCGCCACATACATCGCGCGGTCCGCCCGAAGTAGCAACTGTTCCGCGTTGGCAGCGTCGTCGGGATACAGGCTGATGCCGATGCTCGGCGTGACGCTCACTGCTTCGCTGGGGAGCGCAATCGGCCGGCCGACTGCATCGAGAACTGCCCGCGCCACGGGTTCGATCTGCAGCATGCTCCCGACCTCTTCCAGAATGACGACGAACTCATCCCCGCCGAGCCGCGCGACCGTATCGCTTTCGCGGACGCTATGCACGAGCCGCTCGGCGACGGCTT
The DNA here is from genome assembly GCF_900100565.1 of Paraburkholderia steynii. NCBI lineage: Bacteria > Pseudomonadati > Pseudomonadota > Betaproteobacteria > Burkholderiales > Burkholderiaceae > Paraburkholderia > Paraburkholderia steynii. The sequence continues at coordinate 93,469 of NZ_FNDI01000012.1, forward strand.
TCAACACGTCGTCGCCGACGGCGTGCCCGAGCGTGTCGTTGACCTGCTTGAAGCCGTCGAGATCGATGAACATGACGGCGACGTGCATTCCATGGCGTTTCGCGCGGGAGATGGCGTGCTTCAGACGCTCGTCGAGCAGCACACGGTTGGGCAGTCCCGTTAGCACGTCGTGCGTGGCGAGGTTGCGCAGACGCTGCTCGTGCTGATGGCGCTGCGTGATGTCGCTGAGAATCGCGACGTAATGTGTGTGTCCGCCATCGCGTCCTTGCACGCCTGCAATGGACAGCGCCTCCAGATAGATGTCGCCGCTCTTCTTGCGGTTCCACACTTCGCCATGCCAGTGGCCCGTTTCTTTCAGGCTTCGCCAGAACGCGCGATAGAACTCGGGCGACTGACGGCCCGAACTCAGCAGCCTCGGATTGCGCCCCAGCACTTCCTGTTGCGTGTAGCCCGTGACCCGCGTGAAGGCAGGATTGACCCGCTCGATATTGCCGTGCGAGTCGGTGATCATCACGCCGTCGCGCGTCAGGTCGAACACGCGATTGGCCAGCCACAAGTGATAGCGCGATTCGCTCAATGCGTCGTCGCGCTGGCGCATGAGCCAGATCGACACGCTGACCGCGCCCGTCACACAGATCACGATGCACGCGAACGTCGCCCAGAACATCGCGCGAAAGATGGATTCGCTTTTGCCTGCAAGCTCCGTCGCCTGCAACGTGTTGGTGTCGATGCACTTGCCTATCAGCACATCGAAACCGTTGAGAAACTCGATATTGCCATCGAACCACTTAGCCGCCGCTTCGTAATCGCCTCGTTCCAGCAACGCGACAGCTTTCCGGAGAATCGCGCGGAACGTCGGCAGACTGTTCGCGATCTTGCCAGCGAGCAATGCTTCGGGCGGGGAGCTGACGCCGGACGGAAAATACGCCCTCCATGCGTTCTCGATGCGCACCTCGTCTGCCTGGACCACCTTCAGCGATGCGGCCGTCCTCACGGGATCGCGAAACTGGTTCGCCTTCCAGAATTCGCGGCGCGCATCGAGCGAGGCCGCGCGGAGTTCGTTCAATTGCGCGATGGGAAGCATGTTCCCCCGATACAGCGTGTCCGTGTACGCGTCGAGTCTGGAGAGCCCCGCCAGGCCGCAACTCGCGAGCGCAATCAGTACGGCGACGCTGGCGAACAATATGCCGGCAATCCGGAAGCGGTAGAGACGCGTGATGGTTTTCATGCAATGTCTAAAGGCGAGGGCAATACGGTGCGCGGCGGCGCGCAGTCCGCTCACGGCTTGCGTCGGTACGGTCGAAAAGGCCAGAGTGTCAGTGCGTGTGGTGCAAGGCCGCGAGAGGCGTCGCTGTTCGCATCGCGATCGTGCCGCTTACGAGGGTCTTTGCGAGCTGACCCTTTCATTCCCCCCGCGAACAGGCGCGGACGGCATCGAGCGAACATGAGATTGACGAAAAATCGGGCAGCGCTCAATGATTTTTGTCACCTTCGCGGACACTGCGTGCATACGCGGTGCGCTCTCGCAGACACAGGTCAGATTCGAGGCGCTTATGCGAGCGTGCAGTTCACGGGCAGCCGCTTGCATCCGCTGCCTATAATCACGCGACGATTCCCGCGCCGCATGCGCGAGAGGACAACGGAGACACACGATGAAGCGAAACAGCGCACTGGTGATCGGCGTCGGCGCCGAACTCGGACTGGGCGCGGCGCTGTGCAGGAAGATCGCCGCGAACGGGTATCACGTGTATGTCGCGGGCCGCACGCAGGCCAAACTCGACATCGTGACGAACGGCATTACGGGCGGCGGCGGATCGGCCGAATCGTTCGCGATGGACGGCACATCGGAAGCGGACATCATGCGTCTTTTCGACCGGGCGATGTCGCCGCCCGACGATATCGATGTGCCATCGCTCGTCGTCTATAACGTCGGCAACAACCGGCATGTTCCGTTTCGCGACCTGACGGAAGCGCAGATGCAGGACTTTTTGCGCTCCGGGCCGGTCGGCGGCTTTCTGGTGGGGCGCGAAGCGGCACGGCGTCTCGCGCCGCTCGGCCGTGGCACGGTGATCTTCACGGGCGCATCGGCGAGCCTGCGCGGCAAGCCCGGCTTCGCGCATTTTGCCGCGGCAAAAGCCGGGCTGCGGATGGTCGCGCAAAGCATGGCGCGCGAGTTCGGGCCGCTCGGGCTGCATGTCGCGCATGTGGTGATCGACGGCGGCATTGACGGCGAGCGCTTGCATGTGTCGCGTCCGCAGGCTGCCGCCGAGCGCGGCGAAAACGGACTGCTGAATGTCGACGCCATTGCCGAAGCGTACTGGCAACTCCATCTTCAGCATCCGTCCGCATGGACGCACGAGATCGATCTGCGTCCTTTTAAAGAGCCGTTCTGACCGTACGGACGAGGCGCGCGCAGTTGCGATCAGCCCGTACCCATACGGGTCTGATCGACGAATTTTTCGGTTGCGTCGTCGATCTTGCGGCCTTTGCGTCCCGCCGGACCATGCACGTACAGCACCTTGACGTTGCTCTCTTCCGGCGGTTGCGCAGGTGGCGGCGTCATCTCGTAGCGCACTTCGCGTGCGTGATCGCTCAATTGCAGATTCGGATTGAACACCGAGTTGAAGCGCCACAGCATCCGCACGAAGTTCGTCTGTCCGCGCATCAGCAGTGAAGCCGCTTCGCCCGCCGCGCGATACAACGCACCCCAGCCGAGATGCTTGCGGTTGAGCACCTGCTGCGTGCGCACCAGTTCTGCGTAGAACTCGGCTAGCGGCAGCTTCGTCGGCAGCACGGCATGCTGGATGTCGTAGAGCCGATAGTCGAGGCTCGTCAGTCGCCGTTGTTCGCGCAACCAGATTTCCGTGCCCGGATACGGCGTGGTCACGCTGATGTTCACAATCTCTGGAATCTCCAGACACCATTGCCGGATCGTTTCGAAGCGCTCGTGATCCCAGTCGGGATCGGCGATCAGATTGATCGCGACCGTGATGCCGAGCGAGCGCGCGAACGCGAGCGCCTCGAAGTTCTTGTCGACGTCGATGCGCTTGCGAAACGCCTTCAGCCCTTCGGCGTCGACGGCTTCGAGTCCGATGAACATGTATTGCAGACCGAGCGTGCGCCAATACTCGAACACTTCCTTGTTGCGCAACAGCACGTCGCCGCGCGTCTCGAGGTAATACTTCTTGCGGATGCCGCGCCGCTCCACTTCACGACCGATCGCCATGCCGTGATCGGCATGCACGAAGGCGACGTCGTCGACGATGAACACGCCCGGCTCGCGAATCGACGCCAGTTCGTCGGCAATGACCTCGGGGCTGCGCGAACGATAGCTGCGTCCATAGAACGTCCACGCGCTGCAGAACGTGCAGTCCCACGGGCAGCCACGCGCGAACTCGATCGACGCGCACGGATCGAGCACGCCGATGAAGTACTTGCGCCGGTGCCGCAGCAGATCGCGCGCGGGGCGAATCTGGTCGAGGCTTTCGGTGAAGCCGGGCGACGGCCCTTCGCCCTTGCTCGTGACGACGCCCGGAATGCGCAACAGTTCGTCCTTGCGCGCAACGGCAGTGAGCAGCTCGACGACCTTCGCTTCGCCTTCGCCCTTGAGGATGCAATCGATCGCACCTTCCGCGTGTTTCAGCATGTCGCGTGCGGTGAACGATGCGCTATGTCCGCCGACGAACACGAAGCAGCCCGGCAAATGCGCCTTGATCGCCTTCGACAGATCGATGATTTCGGGGATATTGGCGAGATAGTTGGCCGAGAAACAGACCACGTCGGGCCGCCACGTGCGGACAAGATTGTGCAGCGCGCGATGGGATTCGACCTGCAGGTCGATCAGGCGGATATCGTGGCCGGCTTCGCGTATCACGGCGGCGACCGTTTCGAGACCGAGCGGCTCGAGGCGCAGATATACGCGGGTGTACATCAGGCCACTGGGGTGAACAGCGAGCACCTTCATGAGATCTCCTTGCGGCGGAAAGGGCGCGCGCGCTGGGACGCTGCGTGCCGGGCTTTCGTGCTGGTATCCCTGGTACGGGTCGACTGCTGAGCCTGTGCGTCCTGCCGGACCTCACCGCAGTGGGCTCTATACGATTCTACTTGTCATCGGGTGGGTGTGCTCGGTGGGGGGCGTAGTGGGGAGGTGAGGGTTTTCGGGAGTCAAAGGCTGGCTTGCATGTGGCGGGCGCCGGCGGGGCAACCCTTCGCGTCAAACTCAGTCCGGCCTCCCGTCATGGTCGCCGAGCGGTCTGGTCGGCCAGTCCACCCAGCGATCGGGGCGGGTAAGTTCATAGGCTTCGTTGAGCGGATAACGAATACGGTTATCGTCGCGCGGACGTTCGCCGATCACCATCAGCCTGACGTCCTCCTTCGTATTGTTGATGAAGGTATGGCAGATGCCAGTGCCTGCCGGAAACGCGACGGAATCGCCTTCAGCGATGGGATAAAGCGTCCCGTCGATCCATACGTCGGGCTTGCCTTCGAGCACGTACACGAACTCCTGCTCGGTACTTTCGGCATGTGGATACGACGTCCTTCGGCCAGGCAGAAGCCGTATGTGATGAATGCCGATGCGCGTAATGCCGAGCGCGGCGGAAAGCGGCGCGTCCAGCGCCATTGGCTCGGTATCGCCGGGATAGGAGTGCGCATCCGGTTGTTCGAGTTCAGTCCAGTGTTTGATGAAATCCGGTCGGCTCATCAGTTGCTCTCCTTTGGATTGAAAATCGATAATAGCGGCTTGGGGGGAGGACGAGACGCGTTCGCCTCTATTGGCGCCTTTACGCATTCGCAGCAAGATCGCAAGCGATGCACAGAGTTCCCTCCCTCACTGAGCAGGATGCCGCCAGTCCTCCCACGCATCCCGCACCCGCAGCGCAATACGCTTCCACGGCGGATCAGCAAACAGAATCAGCGCCCCAAGCGCGAGGCATCCACAGACGAGAAACGTCCCCCGATAGCCAAGGCCCGCGACCAGCACGCCCGACAACACGCCCGACAGAATCGACCCAACGCGCGAAGCGTTGAAGAACAACGCAGTCGCCGCGCCGGGCGAACGCGGATTCAGGTCCTGCATATACGTCATGCCAAGACACGACGTGACGGCCACGACGAATGCATTGAAAGCCTGCATGGGGATCAGCACGCTGACAGTGCCCGCTGCCGCGACTGCGATGAAATACACCACATGAACGGCCGCGCATGCCGCGAGCCAGTTCAGCTTGTTGAGCGTCGAGCCGCGCGCGCCGAGCGCGAGCATCATCGGAATTTCGAGGAACGCGCCGAGTCCGAGCATGATCGACACATCGAGCCGCGTGCCCTTCAGGCCATGCACGACGTAAAGCGGCAGCACGATCATCGTCGCGTTCGCGGCAAGGCCGATCAGGGTTAGCGCGACGACGGAACGCCAGATCTGCCGCTGCGTGCCGGGCGCATGAGGCGGCGAGGGCGGCGGCGGCTCGGCGGGCTCGGTGACGGTCGTCACTTCGAGCGACGAAGCCGGGTCGCCCGCATAGTGCGCCGGCGTGCTGTGCGGATCGCCAGCGGGCGATTCGCGCATGCGCCACACGATCGCGCCGCATGCCGCGAAGCACGCCGCCGCGAACAGAAAGAGCCCGTAAAAGCCTGCGCCCGCCAGCACCAGCGCGCCGACGGACGGCCCGAACACCCACGCCATCGACAGCACCGTGCGCAGCGTCGCCAGCGCGAACGAGCGCTCTGCTTCGTCGTTCACGGGCAGCGCCGCGCGACCGAACGAGAACACCAGCGACATCGCCGAGCCGCCCGCGCCGAGAAACGCCACGCCGATCACGAGCAGCGCCAGATAGTTGCGCACGAAACAAAGCAGCAGAAAGCCGAGCGAGGCCGCGATCAACGCCGCGAGCAACAGCGCGCGATGATGTCCATGTTTATCGGACCATTTGCCCGCCCACGCGCTTGCGACCACGCCGCTCGCCGCAATCAGCGTCATGAACAGACCGAGCTGCAACGGCGACATGCCCGTCTGCTCGACGCCGAACAACGACAGATACGGCGCGGTGAACGACATCGCGATGCCCAGCATCAGCGTCGCGCCGGCTAGCGGCATGAAAGAATGAATGCGCGTGAGACTGGCGAAGCGGGAGTTCATCGAGGGCGCGTGTTCGAACTGTGGGATGCGGGCGCAAGTGGGGAATCGCGCACGCAAGGGGCATTGTCGAACGCAAAGCGCATCGCGCGCAACGCAGTTTCGTCATCTTGTGCAAAGAATGCGCGCCGCATGCGTGAAAACAGCAGAAGCCCGCCCGGCATCAAGGGCAAGCGAAATGAGCGACGTGAAGCGCTTAGACTGATTGGCTCGTTACGTTGGCACGCTTTGACAGATGACTGAACTCAAAGGCTCGATCGAATCCTACATATTGGCGAAGGACGGCAACCGTCCGCATCTGTTGACGGATGCATTCGCGCACGATGCGTCTTTGGCGATGACCGTGAAAACAGCCGCCATCGCGTTTCCGCAAGAAACGCACGGGCGCGATGCGATTGCGTCCGTGCTGGTGAGCGACTTCGCGCTGAAGTACGAGAACGTGTACACGTTTTGCGTCGGCGCGATACCCGCCGCTAACCAAAGCGAGTTCTCGTGCGACTGGCTCGTCTGCATGACGGAAAAGGCGACTGGCGCGGCGCGCGTCGGTTATGGCCGCTACGAATGGACGAGCGATGCGGCATCGTCGCGAGTGACGCGGCTGCACATCACGATCGAAGAAATGGCAACACTCCCCGCAGAGTTTGCCGAAAGCATATTGCGGTGGGCGAGCCGCTTGCCATACCCGTGGTGCGCGCGTGACGCGCTGAGTAAAGACGCGCCCGGCATCGAAACCGTTCAGCGCGTCGTTACGCAACTGACGCGCTAACGCACCAGTTGGTCGCCTTCGAGCGCTGCCGGCGCGCCATACGTCCACGCATGATTGCGCGAACCGTGGCCGATCGGAAAACCCGCGTAAATCGGCACGCCATACGGCTTCAACAGATCGACCATCATGTCGTGCAACGTGAAGTCCGCGTTTTCAGGCAGCGGACAGCGGATGAAGTCGCCGAGCACGAAGGCGCGCGCACCGTCGAACACGCCCGCTTCGCGCAACTGCATGACACTGCGGTCGATCCGATAGGCAAGCTCGGTCACGTCTTCGAGCAGCACGATTGCGCCGTCGCAGCCCGCCTGCCATTGTGTGCCCGCAAGACTCGCGAGCACGGTAATGTTGCCGCCCGCAAGATGCCCTTCGACACGACGTGCATCCGAGCCATACAGAAGCTGCAACGGCTCGGGCGCGGCGCGCTCTTCGTGCAGCTCTGCGAGCATGCTTGCGCGCGAAGCGTCGTCGAGTTTGGTCGCGAGCCCGTTCAACGTCGGACCGTGAATCACGCGCACGTTCGGCATGCCATGCAGCGCGCCGAATAGCGCAGTCGCGTCGGAAAAACCCACGAGCGTTTTCGCGCACGGCACGGCATCGGGCAGCGCATGCAGCGTATAAATGCTGCCGTAGCCGCCGCGCGCCACCCAGACGATATCGACGGAAGGATCGGTCAACGCGCGATGCAGATCGGCGGCGCGATCTTCATGTTTGCCCGCGTGATAGCGATAGCGGTCGCGCACATGCGTGCCGACCTGCACGCGCAGGCCCCAGCTTTCGAGCAATGCGATGCTTTCCTCGACGTGCTGCATGTCGGGCACGCCCGCCGGCGCAACGACGGCGACTGTCTTGCCTTCCAGCTTCATGCGCCCGCCTTTTTCGCGAGCAGCGCGGCCGTTTCCGGTGCGCCCATGCGGCTTGCGGCGTCGGCGGCCGACACGCCGTTCGCATCGCGCGCGTTGGGATTTGCGCCATGCGCGAGCAGCAGCTCGACCATTTCCGTGCGATTGAACATTGCGGCAACCATCAACGCCGTGCGTCCGTCCGGCGACGCGCCTTCGACATCCGCGCCATGCGCGAGCAGCGTCTTCACGACATCTGTGAAGCCCTTGAATGCCGCGCCCGCGAGGGGCGTCTGTCCGTTGTCGTTACGCAGGTTCGGGTCCGCGCCGCGCTCGAGCAGCACGCGCACGGCATCCGCATGGCCGTGATAGGCGGCGAGCATCACGAGGCTGTCGCCTTTCTCGTTGCGCAGATTCGGCGGCGCGCCTTTCTCGATGACGGCAGCCAGCATGTTCGCTTCGCCGCGCCGGGCTGCGTCGAATATTTCGCGCGCCACTTCGAGCAGATCAGGATCGATGTCGTCTGGGCTGCGCTTGTCGTCTGTCATGAAGCTTCTCCACTGTCGAACGAACGTCGCCATTCGCACGGCGCGTCAGGTACAGCAGAGGATACAGGCAATGCCTGTTTGATGTTGTCCTTGGCCGGGACTCACGTTGCCCGGCAAAGAGATGCGCAACGAGGATAAGCAAAAGCGTTTGCTGAGATGCTTCAGTAGCGGTGAGGATTTTCGGGAGCCGTATCCCGCAACCGTTACGCCTGCTTGCGAATGGTCGGCTCCGCGTCGCCGTTTGCCATGATGCGGTCGAGCCGGGCGCTCGCATCCGTCAGCGCGCTGAGCGGCGCGCGCTGCAATTGCGCGTCGTAAGTGCTGACGATGTGCGAGAGCAGTTCGACATGCGCTTCGTCGATACGCCACTCGTCGCTCGACCGGCCGCGCTCGAACGTGACGGCGAGCGCCTGATCGGCGGTGCGCAGCTGATCGTATGTCATCTCACCGTAGCCGAGATCGCACAGAAAGCCGGTCAGCAGCATCGTCTGCGTGAGCGTCTGCGCGGCACTCATGCTGCCTGCGCCGCGACGCAGCGCGTCGAGGGCAATGTGTACGGGCAGGATCAGTTCGACAGCCATGCTGCGCGGGATGGGCAGAAGCATCGCTTTTGCCTGCCGCGCGCGCGCTGCCTGATTGCTGCCGGGAAACGGAATGGTCTTAGCCATATCGCCTGAGAAAAAATTGGGAATGCTCTAGCGATAACGGCGCAAGGCGGAAAAGATTAAGGGCTGATTTCCCTAAACCGCAAACGTTTGTCAAATCTCATATTTCCTTCTTTTGCATAGCGGTCGAACGGCCGCATTAAAGATGCTTGAAATAGAAGGTCGTGCCGCAAAACGATCCATCCGGCATCAACGCATAGTTCGGCACTTCGCCGACGCGCTGCCAACCCGCACGCTCGTACACGCGCTCCGCCTCGCCGCCCGTCACGGTGTCGAGGACGAGCACGGTCTTGCCTTCGTCGCGGGCCACGGCATCGGCGGCTGCCATCAGCCGATGCGCGACGCCTTGCCGACGCGCGCGGCGATGCACGAGCATCTTCGCGACATCGGCGCGATGCGGCTGGTTGTCGGGCTGCGCGAGCACGAGCTGCACCGTACCGGCGATGCGTCCGTCCGCATCTTCGGCGACCAGCAGCGCGCGCTCACCGCGTTCGACACCCGCCGCCACCATCTGCCAGAAGGCGACCGCCTTGTCGCGCGCGAGCGGCCACATGAAGCTGACGGAAGCGCCGCCCGCGACGCAATCGATCAGCACGTCGGCAAGGCCGTCGATGCACTGCGCAGCCTCGTGCGCGCCGACGCGCCGCACGCTGATCGTCTCCGTCATGCGTTTCTCCTCACAGATGAAAAGGGCAGCGCCGATAGCGCCACCAGATAGCGCGCCGGGTTGCGCGTCGGGTTGTGAAACACGGTCGGGCAATCGAGGCGCATTGCCACGCAGTCGCCCGCTTCGAGCCGCCAGTGCGCGTCGCCGGCGCTGATTTCCATCGCGCCTTCGATCAGCCAGATCTGCTGATGGATTTCGGCGTCGCGCGCACCGGTCTCGTAGGCGACGCGCTGGCCGGCGGGAAAGTGAACCTCCACTAACTGGATTGGCGACGGCAGCGCGGGCGACAGATTGCGCCGCACATAGCCAGACCCCGGATCGGTCCAGACGGCCTGCTCGGCGGCGCGCGCGAGCGGCGACGGCGCCTCGGCGGGCGTCGCGGGGGCTTCGAACAGCGACGCGAGCACGACGCCGAGCGCGGTGGCGAGCTTGTCGAGCACGGCTGCCGTCGGGCTGCTTTGTGCGCGCTCGATCAGCGAGATAGCCGAGCGGCTCACGCCGCTGCGTTCGGCGAGCGCTTCGAGCGACAGCCCGTGGCTGTCGCGCAGTTCGCGCACGCGGCGCGCAATCAGTGCGTTGATATCCATGGCGTCTAGCATACTGGATCAAAATTCCAGAATGCTGGATGAGCAGCGCTTTCGTTACAGTCGAATGCGAGCGTGCAAACTGCTTCGGGCACAATGCCCGGACGTCCCGATTCCCTGAACCACTACGAACCCGAACGATGAGCCGTCGTCCCGTCGTCGCAAGTCAATCGTCAAGCAGATCGATCGGTAAAACCGTCGGCCTCGTCGCGCCCGTGCTGGCGGGACTCATCGTCGTGTTGCTGGGCGCGGCGCTGCTCGGTGGCTGGCTGCTGCTGCGCGGCAGTCTTGCGCAGCTGGACGGCACGCAGCGTGCGCCGTCGCTGTCGTCGGCGGTGACGATCGAGCGCGACGCGCTCGGCGTGCCGACCATTCACGGCGCGACGCGCGACGATGTCGCGTACGCGACGGGCTTCCTGCACGCGCAGGACCGCTTCCTTCAGATGGACCTGCTCAGGCGCGTCGCGGCGGGCGAAATGTCGGCGCTGGTCGGCCCGAACGCGCTCGAACTCGACAGGCGCAACCGGCTGCACCGCTTTCGCGCCCGCGCGCATGCGATCGTCGAAGCCATGCCCGCCGATCAGCGGCAACTGCTCGAGCGCTACACGGCGGGCGTCAATGCGGGGCTCGCCGCGTTGTCGTCGCGGCCGTTCGAATACTGGATGCTGCGCACGCAACCCGAGCCGTGGCGTGCCGAAGATTCGCTGCTGGTCGTCTACGCGATGTACTTCGATCTGCAGTCGTCCGAAACGCGCCGCATCCTCGCACGCGCCGTGTTGCGCGACCGTGTGGACGCCGATCTGTATACGTTCCTGCTCCCCGCCGCGAGCCATTGGGATGCGCCTTTCGACAGCGCATCGACGCCGCCCGTCGAACCCGCACGCATTCCTTCGACGCGCCCCGACTGGCTCGCGGCACCGAAGCCCGCGAGCGTCGCAAGCGAGCAGACTGAGGACGTGAGCGAGTCGGCCGTGGGCAGCAACGGCTGGGTCGTCGACGGCGCGCACAGCGCACATGGCGGCGCGATCCTCGCGAGCGACATGCACCTCGGGCTGTCGCTGCCGAACATCTGGTATCGCGTATCGCTGATGTGGCCCGCCGGCGACGGATTGCCGATGCACGCGTTGACGGGCGTGAGCCTGCCCGGCGCGCCGCTCGTGATTGCGGGCAGCAACGGCAAGATCGCGTGGAGCTTCACGAACAGCTACGGCCGCTATATCGACCTGATCGAGTTGCATCGCAATGCTGCCGACCGGTTGCAGTACCGCACGCCCGATGGCGCGTGGGCGCGTGCGACCGTCTATCACGAGCGCATCGACGTGAAGGGCGGCGCGAGCGTCGACTTGCCGGTGGCAGAAACGCGCTGGGGACCGGAACTGACGATCGGCGCGCGCGCGTATGCGTTGCGCTGGGTCGCGCACGATCGCGAGGCCGTGAACCTCAATCTGCAAAAGCTCGAAGACGCGAAGACGATCGGCGAAGCGCTGCGCGTCGCGCAAACCAGCGGCCTCCCGACCCAGAACATCATGGTCGCGGACTCACGCGGCAAGATCGGCTGGACGCTGGCGGGCCCGCTGCCGCAGCGCGATCCGGCTGACGTGCAAAACGGCCCGGACAGCGACACACCGTACGATTCGGCGACGTATAAAGGCTGGCAACACTATCTGCCGCCTGCGTCGTATCCGAAGCGCGTCGATCCGCCGCTCGGCCGTCTGTGGACGGCGAACAATCGCGTGGTGATGTCGCGCGACGCCGCGCTGATCGGCGACTCGGGCGCGGACCTCGGAGCGCGCGCGTCGCAGATTCGCGACGATCTGCTCGCCGCGCCGAGCCCCGACGAACACGCCATGCTGTCGATCCAGACCGACGACCGCGCGCAATGGATCGAGGTCTGGCGGCGCGTGGCGCTCGAAGCGCTCGATGCCGGTGCGCTCGAAGGTCATCCGCAGCGCGCGGCGTTCCGGCAGCAACTGGTCGCATGGAATGGACGCGCGGATGTCGACGCCGTCGGCTATCGGCTCACGCGCGGTTTCTTCTTCTCGCTGTACGACGCGTGGTTCGGCAGGCTCGACGCCGAACTTGCGGGCGCGGTGCCGGGCGGCGGAGACGGTAGTCCGCCGCTTGGTCTGCGCGTTGCAAACTCGCGCTATGAAGCCGTGATGGAGACGCTCGCCGAGCATCACGCGTGGATGCCGGAAGGCTTCAGGGACTGGCGCGCGTTCGTGCTCGACCGCGTCGATCGCACGATTGCCCAGTTGCCACCCGATACGCCGATCGAACAGGCGCGCTGGGGCGAGCGCAATCGTGCGGCCATCGAGCATCCGTTTGCGCGCATCGTGCCGGCGTGGCTGCCGTGGGTGCGCGGCTGGCTCGGCGCGCCGCACGATCCGTTGCCCGGCGATATCAACATGCCGCGCGTGCAGGGGCCGAGCTTCGGCGCATCGGAGCGGATGATCGTGTCGCCGGGACGCGAGCAGAGCGGCATCTTCGAAATGCCGGGCGGACAGTCGGGCCATCCGCTGTCGCCATACTTTCTCGCCGGTCATGAAGCATGGGTGCGCGGCGAGAAGACGTCGTTCCTGCCTGGCGCGCCCGTGCATCGGTTGATACTTGGCCGGACGGGGCAATGATTCCGTATTGAAGGTTTGAGTGGAGTGTCCGTATGGAGAAGGAACGCAGCAGCGATCTGCTCGCGGTGCGCGATCTGTTGAGGCAGTTCGTCGACGAGCGTGACTGGTCGCGCTTTCATTCGCCGAAGAATCTCGCGACGGCATTGAGCGTCGAAGCGAGCGAATTGCTGGAGCCGTTTCAATGGCTGCAGTCGGGCGAAAAGAGCGAACTCGCAGACGACAAGCTCACCGCAATCCGTCACGAGATGGCCGACGTACTCGCGTATCTCGTGATGCTCGCCGACCGGCTCGACGTCGATCTGTATGCGGCGGTGCTGGAGAAGATCGAATTGAATCGCGCGAAGTATCCGGCGCACAAGGTGCGCGGCGATTCGCGCAAGTACTCCGAGTACGGCGGCGATTAGCGGTTTATACCGTCGCGATGTCTTCCGCGAAGAAGCGGCGGCGCGCGTGTTCGTCGGTTGGATTGTCGGGGCCGCGGCCCTGCAGGTCGGGCACGCGCTGCGGCTCTTTCGCGAGATGCGGGAAGACTCGCGCCCTGCGCGCATCGGCGAGTGGGCCTGTTTCGTACATCAATTGCGTCAGCCAGTCTTCGATACGATGCAGCGCTGCATAGTACGCATCGTGCTGACGCGCATAGTCGTCGGCGGCTGCGTGCCAGTCGTCGTTCGACAGCAGGCAGTCGCGCAGCACGCGCACGTCGCGCAGCGTCAACGCGAGCCCGCAGCCGAATGACGGATCGGACGTCGCCGCCGCGTCGCCGATCAGCGCGACGCCATCGCGATACGGATGCTCGACCCAGCAATCGGCGCCAGGATAAGCCGCGAGCGGTCCCGTCGTGCGTGCGTCTGCGTACCATTCACGCGGCACGCCCGTTTCGACGGATAGGTCGATAAAGGTCTGCGCGTTGTGACTGCCGCTCAACGGATGCTCACGCGTCCCCGCGCCGTAAACGAAATACGAGCGATAGCGCCGCTCGCCGAGTGGAAAGATCAACGCGCTTCGTGCAATGGATGGCTGCTGGAAATACTGCACGGTGTCATCGGGCGCATCGAGATCTTCGTGCAGCACCCCGGCTATGATGAGCCGCGACGCGTCCTGATTTGGCGTGAAGCGTGCGAGCCGTCGCATGACGGAACGGCGGCCATCCGCGCCGACCACGAGCTTCGCCCGTAGGCGCTCGTCGCCGTTCTCCGTGTGTATCACCAGAGCCGGCGCGTCGCCCGTTTCGAGTCCAACCACTGTTACGCCTCGCCGGACTTCGGCGCCCGCATCGCAGGCCGCATCGAGCAGCGTCTGCTGCATCGACGGATGATAGAAGTTGAAGCAGCCGTTGTTCGTTGGCGTGGTGGCGATCAGATCGCGCGTGTCGCGGGCTGTACCGTTCAGATAGCGTTTCCACCAGCGGACTTCGCACGCGCCGCTGTCGCGCATCAGCGCGTCGATGCCGAGCGCGCGCGCTTCGGCGACGCCCCACGGCAGCATGCCTTCGCCGCGCACGCGGTCCTTGAACGCCAGTTCGTGTTCGACGATCAACACGCGAGCGCCGTGCATCGCAAGCGCGCGGCCGAGCGTTGCGCCGCCCAGGCCGCCGCCTGCTATCACGACATCCCAGTGACTTTGTGCCATGTTCGACGATCCTCGACGGTAGCCGCTATCAGTTGAACGGACATCCGTCGCGCGTTTTGCAACCGTGGGCATCGGGCGATTACGGCGACGGCGGATGCAGGCGACCGTCGTCGCCTAGTACGAGGCCTTGCCATGTCGCGGGCTTGCCGGACAGTTCCCACGCGGCGATCTGCGGCGGCGTTCTGCCGATGCCGCCGCGTACGTTCGCGAGCGCGGCGCGGTCGAGGGTTGCGTTGACGGACAGATCTTTGATGGTGAGCGTGTTCATCATCTTGCTCCTTCGGCGCGAAGCCCGCTTGCTTGCGGGAATGACCATTCAGAGGCAGAGAGCATGCCAGGCGCGTCAATCACGCCGTGACCGGAGTGTCAGCGCAGAAGTGATGGAAGCGGACCAACAGAAGCTCACCGCATGTCGGCGCAAACCGTCCATAGGTGAGCGTTTACGGGGGCGGTTCGTGTTGGTTCAAGGCCAGGGTCGCAGCAATAAAAAAAGCCGCCCGAAGGCGGCTCGCATAGCAGTCGTCGCGAGAAGCGCTTACTGCTTCACGCCTTCCGTCTGGATATGCAGCACGGTCTTCGTATTGAAGCCGTACGACTTGCCCCAGTCGATGCCGAAGTCCGCGCGGTCGAACGTCGCCGTCGATTCCGCGCCGCACACTTCGCGCTTGAGCATCGGGTTGATGAAGCACTTGAACGATTCGATCTTCAGGTTCAGCGGCTTCGTCACGCCATGCATCGTCAGCGTGCCGATCACCTCGACGGGCGTGTCGCCGTCGAAGCGGATCTGCGTGCCCTTGTAGGTCGCCGTCGGGTACTTCGCTGCGTCGAAGAACTCCGGCGTTTGCAGATGCTTGTCGAGCTTGTCGTTGCCCGTATCGATCGAGGTCGTGTCGATCGTCACGTCGACCGTGCCCGTCTTCGCTGCGCGATCGAGCGTCACCGTGCCGCTCGACTTCTTGAACTTGCCGCGCCATACCGAGATGCCGCCGAAGTGATCGGCTTCGAAGCTCGGGTACGTGTGGTTCGGATCGAGCTGGTACGTATCGGCTGCCATTGCATTGAACGACATACCCGCGATCAGCGCGCCCGCTGCGATCAACAGTTGTTTCTTCACGTTATTCTCCTAAGTTGATGAGTGTGCCCCGCGCGCTCAATGCTTTGCGGCGACGATGTGAAACTTGATGACGACGTCGTCGGCGACTACCGACGTATCTTTCCATTCGCCCGAGCCGATGTCGTACTGCGTGCGTTTGATGGGCAGCGAGCCGTCGAACGTCTGCGTCGCGCCCTGCTGCGTGATGGAAACAGGCACGGTGACCGTCTGCGATTTGCCTTTGATGGTCAGCTTGCCCGTGACCTTGTACTGATTGCCGCCTGCGGGTGCGATCGCCGTCGAAACGAAAGTCGCTTTCGGGAACGTTGCGCTGTCGAACCATTCCTTGCCGCGCACCTGCTTGTTGTATTCGGGGTCGCCGAGGTCGTAGCTGTCGGTGTCGATCGACAGATTCGCGCTGCCTGCCGTTGGCTTCGCGGGATCGAACGTCAGTTGTGCGTTGAACTTCTTGAACGTGCCGTCGACGGGCACGTTCATCTGCTTCGATGTCGCGACTACCGTGCTCTTGCCCGCATCGACCTGCGCGAAGGCCGGCAACGCGGCGGCGAACAGAACGGCGGCGGCGGCGCCCGCCAGCACGCGGCGATAACAGTTGTTCTTCATGTTCATTCGATGATCCAGCGTAAGGTCAACGTGAAAGCGCCCTGAAAAGCGCGCTCATTTGAGGAAGGGAATCATGCGTGCCAGCAATCCGTCGCGTTCGACGAACTGATGCTTGAGCGCCGCGAGCACATGCATGGCGAACAGCACGAGCAGCGTGTAATTCAACGCGATATGCGTGGTGCGCAAGATCGCCTTCAGCGCCTGGTCGGGGCCGATGAAAGTCGGCAACGGCAGCACGCCGAGATACACGACCTGCACACCCGCCGCCGAGCTGAACAAGTAGCCGGTGATTGGAATGGCAAGCATCAGTACATAGAGCAGCGCGTGCGTCGCGTGCGCGGCGGCCTTTTGCCAGGCGGGCATTGCAGCGGGCATCGGCGGCGCTGCATGCGTTGCGCGCCACACGACGCGCAGCACGGCCAGCGCGAACACGGTGACGCCGATCCACTTGTGCCACGAGACGTATTTGAGCTTCGTCGGCGTGAAGCCCGGAATGTCCGTCATGATCCAGCCGAGATAGAAGCCGCAGATCATCAGCAGCGCGATCAGCCAGTGCAGCGCAATGGCCGTGCGGCTGTAGCGCAGACTCTTACCTGCGCTTGGAGAAGAAGCGTGGGACGTCATAGGCAATCGAGGACCTTCGCGTGTTCAGTTCACTGTGGAGTGCGACGTAATGACGCCGCTTCCGATTGACGCGAATGGTAGTGGGCGAATATGCCTATGAATAGCTATGTGCGGGAGAACAGATCGTTGCGGTGGTGCGAGCAATCGTTTAACAATGCGATGCGATTCAGTTCGAACGCGAGGCCCAGAACTCGCGCTGCACCTGCATGATTTCTTCTTCGACTTCGGCGACAGGCCCGATCAGCTCGACGCGCTTTTGACAATGATCGAAGACGTATTGCGATGACACGCTCATTGTCGGGTTTTCAGCATGATTACCAGTGGCTTGCAGCAAGCGCTCCTCCGTCATCCCGAACACCACGCGGCCGATGTTCGCCCAATACGCTGTACCTGCACACATGCAGCACGGTTCGACGGTCGTATAGAGCGTGCAGCTCCATAGATACTGCGGCGTAAAGTTGAGCGCAGCAATGCGCGCAAGCACCGATTCCGCATGATTGACGGTATCGACGTTGCCTTGTTCGATCAGCACGCTCTCCTGATCCGGGCCGACGAGAATCGCGCCGAACGGATGATGGCCCATCAGCGTCGCGCGTTCCGCGACGACGCTCGCATGCCGCAGATGACGCACGATCTGTTCGCGCGTCGGCGCAAGCCCCTGCTCGGGGAAGTCCGACGCGTTCTGTTTCGAGGGATTGGTTAGGGTCAAACGGTGTCCCCTCCTTTTATGTTCGCGTTCGCGCTTACTTCGGCAGCGATCCGTCGACGCCCTGCACGAACCAGTTCAGCCGCAACAGATCCGCATCCGACAGCGACTTGCCCGCTGCCACCTTGATCACGCCGCCTTGATCCTTGATCGGCCCGGAGAACGGGTCGAACTTGCCTGCGATGATGTCGTCGCGCTTTTGCGCCAGCGCTTTCTGCGCGGTAGGCGACACGGCTTGCGTATTGATGCTCGCGAGGTCGATCGCTTTTTCCTTTAGGCCCCACCACGTCGGCGTGTTGGTCCACTTGCCCGACTGCACCTGCTCGATCAGATGCGAATAGTAGACGCCCCAGTAACTCACGCATGCGCCCAGTTGCGCGTTCGGGCCGAACTGCTTCATGTCCGAGTCCCAGCCGAACGCGTGAACCTTCTTCTGCTCGGCCGTTTGCATCGTGGCCGTCGAATCGGTGTTCTGGATCAGCACGTCGGCGCCCTGGCCGATCAGCGTTTCGGCTGCCTGCTTCTCCTTGCCCGGATCGAACCAGGTGTTGATCCACACCACCTTCACCTTTGCATTCGGATTGACTGAGCGCGCGCCCATCGTGAATGCATTGATGTTGCGCACCACTTCCGGCACGGGCACCGACGCGACGAAGCCGAGCGTGTTGGTCTTCGTCGTATAGCCCCCGACCAGCCCCGCGAGATAGGCGCTCTGATAGGTGCGCACATCGTAAGTAGCGAAGTTCGCGGCTTTCTTGTAGCCGGTGGCGTGTTCGAAGACGATATCGGGATAGTCCTTGGCGGTCTTCAGTTCGAAGTCCTGGAAGCCGAAGCTCGATCCAACGATGATCTTGTTGCCCTTGCTCGCGAGGTCGCGGAATACGCGCTCCGAATCCGCCGATTCCGGCACGTTCTCGACGCGCGTGACCTTGATCTTGTCGCCGAACTTCGTTTCGATCGCCTTCACGCCTTGCTCGTGCGCGTAGGTCCAGCCGGCGTCGCCGGGATTGCCGAGGTAGACGAAGGCGACGCCGAGTGGCTCCGCGGCCGTGGCAGACGTGCTAAGGGCGGCGGCGACGCCGAGCGTGGCGAGGAGCGTAGCCGGGACGCGCAGCGAACGCATGACTGCGCGGGCCATTCTTGTTTTCATGAAATCTCCGGAGACGGGAAGGGGAGTCAGCGGAGATGGTCGTAAGCCAATATCGAGGTCGAAATTGAAATCCGTTATGCGCCCTATAACGGAATTGATATGAAGGAAGTCAAGCGCGGGGTCAGGGCAGGTTCAGTTGCCACGACACGCCATAGCGGTCGCTGACCCACGCGAAACGGCGGCTGAAGCCGTAGTCGTCGAGCGGCATCAGTTGCACGCCGCCTTCGGACAGCGCCGCGCACAGCTTCTCCTGCTGCGCCTCCGAATCACAGTCGACGAACAGCGAGAACGCCGGCGTGAACGTGAAATCGTGCCTCGCGATGCTGTCGGTACACATCACCGTCTGCCCGGCGACGTGGAACGTGCCTTTCATCACCGAACCTTCGCGCCCCGGCGCGTCGGGCGCGTAATGGACGATCTCGACGATCCTGCCGTCGTCGAACAGCGAGACGTAGAACTTCATCGCTTGTTCGGCGTTGTGGTCCTGGAACAGCAGGAATGGACGGGCGGTCGTCATCGCGATGTCTCCGGAATGGTGAGCTTGCCTGTCATCGATGCACTCACGATTGCGCTACAGGTGAGACTATCCGGGAGCCGCGCAACGGTGAGTTGGCTCGCAACCCGCACGGCACTGTAGCGAAAGGTGAGGTTATTCGGGACCCGTTCGAACATTGCGCGCGGCTAGCCGGTGACGATCATCAGCACGCCCGTGACGGTGAGCGCGCCGCACCAGAGCCAGTCGAAATTGACCCAGCCACGGCGCAGCATGCCGAGCCCGAGATACTGATAGGCGGCGAGCGCGATCGCGCTTGCCGTCGCGAGCGTGACGACGGTATGCACAGCCGTTACCTGACCGACCGATTCGAGCGAACTACTGATAGGCATCCCCGCGCCGCACAGCGGCAACAGCGCGGGCAGCAGCATCAGGCCGGCGCCGTGCATCGTCGCCATCGCCGCCGACCACAGCGCGAGCCCGACGAAGCCCGCCGTCATGCCGACGCGCACGCGCTGCTTGTGGCCGTAGAAATGGTGATACGCGGCCCATGCGATCAGCAGCAGGCCCATCACCATGCGCAGATGCTCCGTGTGGGCGAAGAGCCCAAGCGCAACGGCTGACGTCGTCACGAACATCACCGAGACGGCATGCCCGAGCGCGAGCGGCGGCAGCGCCATCAGCAGGGCCTTGCGGCTGCCATGCTGAAGTCCGAGCGCGGCCGCGAACAGCCAGCCCATCGCCGGGTTCACGCCATGAAAAATGCCGCTGCCGATCACCGTCGCCCACACGCCGTTCATTGCACGCTCACGGATAGCAATACGAATCCGACGACGCATCGCCGCCTTCCAGCCGGATCTGATGCGGCCTATGCGACTTCGGCCAGTCGACGAAGAAGTCGTTCGCCACAGTTAAGCCGCCGTTCTTCCCGGCGTCGAGCTTGACCATCCAGCCGTCGATCCCTTCCGTATAGAACTGCTCGTCGATCGCGCCGTACAGCGAGTTGGTGAAGTACACGCGGCTGCCGTCGCGGCTCACCTCGACCATCTGCGGGCCGCCGTTCAGCGGGCGCTCGCCTGCGGCCGGATGCGTCGCCCGCGCGGCAATGCCGCCGATGCGCACCGTGCCCGTCAATTCAGGCTTCATCGGATCGGAGACGTCGTATTGCCTGAGGTCGCCCGTGCCCCAGCACGACACGTACAGGAAGCGGTCATCGAGCGACAGCGCGATATCCGTGACGAGCGGCGGCACGGCGCCGAAGCCTTTGAGCATGGGCGGAAGCAATGAGGCGTCGGCGGGCTCGGCGGGAATCTCGATCACCTTGCGCGCGGCCCATTGATCGCCGTCGCGATACCACGTCCAGATCGACGCCGACAGGTCCTTGAGGCTGATCACCGAATTGACGAAGCCGTAGGCCTTGGTCGGATCGTGCGCGGGACGCAGTTCGAACACCAGCTGGTTCTCCGCGCCGAAGTCGACGACCTGCTTGTGCTTGCGCGTGTTCATGTCCCAGAAGTGCAGCCGATGCCCGTACTTGCCGCCCAGCAGCACTTCCGGCACGAGGCCGTTTTCGAAAGTCGCGGGCAGGCCCCATTCGCTCGTCACGACGGTGTCGTAGCCGAGATGCCACCAGCCGTCGTACGACAGCTCCTGCGGGCCGCGATCGATTTCCCACTGGCCGCGAATGTCGAAGGTCTCGTGATCCATCAGGAAGATGCCGCCGGGCGCTTCGCCTTGCGCATTCGCGAGCGACACGACGTAGATGCCCGCCGGCCCGCAGTGGACGGTATGCGGGCGCGTATAGCCCGCTTTTTCCGCGACTTCCGCGGGTTCGAGCACGCGGACGATCTGTGGCTTCCGCTTGTCGGGCTTCGTATCGAGAATATGGATGCGCGACGAGCGCAGCCCCGGCACGACGAGATAGCGGCGTTCCGTATGCGGATGCGGCGCGTTCGGACACAGGCACGAGCTGCACGCGTTCCAGCCGAAGTGATGCAGCTCGTCCCCCGTATTGGGCATCGCCACGCGGCCGATGATGCGCCCATATTCCGCCGAGCCCGGATCGACATCGACGACGGCGAGTTCGTCGGGCGTTTCGCGCGACGGATCGAAGCTCGCCACATACGCGACGGTCTCCTTCGGCGCGCTGCTTGCCATGCGCGCGGAAGGATAGAAGGTCGGATCGGGTTTCCATGTCGCCATGACTCATCTCCGGAAGATGTTGCGATGCGGCACGCGAGTCGCGCGCGCCACGTATGAGAACGGCACGAGCGTTTGAGCTTTTCACTGTAGGCAATTTCGCGGCAGCTTGCGGAATTGTTAGCGTCGGCGTGACGTGCTGATCGGCGCAGTTGCGCCGGTTTGCATGTCGGAGCGCCGGCCGCCCATGCGCAAACGTGGCGCAGATTAAAATGATGCTATTCCTCGTTTCCTCTCGCTGCTTCCGGCCGCACTCCGATCATGCGTTCATGGCGTCTCGACCGTCCCGTCTCGCAAGGGCAGCTGGATCTCAGCCGCGCGACGGGACTCGTATCGTCGATCGGCAGCGACGATTCGAATGCGCTCGCCGCCGAAGTACTCAAGCTGCTCGGCGACATCGCGGCGATTTCGCAATGCACGATCTTTGCGTACGAGTTCGGCAACCGGCCGCGTACTGTTTCTGTGGCGGACCATCGCGGTGGGCGTTTTCTGCGCGACGTCGCGGATACGTACGCGCGTCATTTCTATGCGCTCGACGGTAACCAAAAGATCGTTTCGTCGGCGCGCAACGACAAGCCCGGCTCGACACTCGTGCTGCATCAGCAGACCAGCGAAGACATTCTCAACGAAGCGTATCGCGCGGCGTGTTATCAGCAGCCGAACGTGTCGGACCGCGTGTCGCTGCTCGTGCAGCCGACGCCCGATATCTGGCTCTCGGTGAACCTGTATCGCGACCGACGCTTCGGCAATTACCATCCGCGCGAGATCGCGTTGATCGAAGCGATGGCGCCGTTGATCGCACACGCAGCGAAGCATCACTACGCGATCTGCGGCCAGCGCGATCTGGCGATCTCGCATTTGATGCTCGCGCGCGTGCGCGGCCTCTGTCCCGAACTGTCGAAGCGCGAACTCGACGTGCTGACGGGCGTGCTCGAAGGACGCACCGCGCAGGAAATCGGCGACACGATGGGCATCAAGGCGACGAGCGTCGTCACATATCAGAAGCGCGCGTTCCGGCGGCTCGGCATTTCGAGCCAGCGGCAGCTGTTCGCGCTGTGCATCGGGCCGGGTAAGGTCTGACGCAATCCTCTTTTCCTCAGCACGCGTTTCCGCTGACTTATCCGCGTTTTCCCCAGGCCTTAACGGGCCCCACGTTGTACCCAAAATGAGGACAGGCAGCACATAGCCGCGCTCCATACTGCGACGCATCAGAATGCGACAACATCGGAGACAACGGTATGGACACCTCCTCGCGAGCCGGCGCGCTGCATGCGACGCCTGCCACCACCGCGCCGCATGCGCACGAACAACCGGTGATCGCGAAGGTATCGCGGCATCTGCTGGGGTTCCTGTTCGTGCTGTTCTTCTTCTCGTTTCTCGACCGCATCAACATCGGCTTTGCCGGCCTGACGATGATGAAGGACCTCGGGCTCACCAGCACGCAATTCGGTCTCGCGACGACGCTCTTCTACGTCGCCTACATTGCGTTCGGGATTCCGGGTAACGTCGTGCTGGCGCGCATCGGTGCGCGCAGGTGGATCGGCACGATCATGATCGCGTGGGGACTTGCGTCGACGGCGACGATGTTCGCGTCGAGTCCCGGCACGCTGTATGTATTGCGCGTACTGGTCGGCGTGACGGAAGCGGGCTTTCTGCCGGGCATTCTGCTGTATCTGACCTACTGGTTTCCGGCCGCGTACCGGGCGCGCGCCAACGCGCTGTTCATGATTGCGATGCCCGTGACGGCCGCGGTCGGTTCGGCGTTGTCGGGCTTCATTCTTGGACTCGACGGCACGCTTGGACTGAAGGGCTGGCAATGGCTCTTCCTGCTCGAAGGCTTGCCGTCGGCGATTCTCGGTCTTGTCGTGTATGCGTATCTCGACGACAGCCCGCAACAGGCGCGCTGGCTCAACGACGAAGAAAAGCGCACGCTTGCCGCGGCACTTGCTGCGGAACATAAGCAGGGCGCTACTGCGAGTGCTCATACGAGTAGTGAGAAGAGCATCGTCAGTGAACTGCTGTCGCCGGCTGTCGTGAAGTTCGCGATTGCGTACTTCTGCCTCGTGAATACGCTGGCGATGGTCGCCGTGTGGACGCCGCTGATCGTGAAGAGCTTCAGCGCGGATGCGAGCAATCGCACGATTGGCTTGCTCGCCGCGATCCCGCAGGTGTGTACGATCGTCGCGATGATCTGGTGGGGACGCCGTTCGGACCGCAAGCAGGAACGCAAATGGCATCTGATGATTCCGATGCTGTTCTCCGCTGCGGGCTGGCTATGCACCGCATACTCGGCGAACCCGGCGATGCGCATGTTCGGCGTGTGCCTCGCGTCGGCGGGCTCGTACACGGCGATGTCGATCTTCTGGACCACGCCCGATCATGCGTTGAGCTTTCGCGCACGCGCCATCGGCATCGCCGTGATCAACGCGACGGGCAACATCAGTTCGGCGCTCAATCCGCTGATCGTCGGCTGGCTGCGGGACGCGACGCATAGCTTTTCGGCGGGGCTGCTGTATTCGGCGGTGCTGCTGGTGATCGGCGTGATCATCGTGACGTTGCTGCCGATGGATAAACGCGAAGCGCCACATGCGCGGCTCGCCTGAACGAATCGATCTGGAGCATTCGATGAACAAGCAATTCAAACCGTATCCGTTCGCTGGGAAAAAATACGCAGCGCGCGTGCCGCAACTGACGCAGGGCGTGGACGCGCAGCGTCACGCGGTGACGATCGTCGGCGGCGGGCCCGTCGGACTGGCTGTCGCGCTCGGACTCGCAAATCACGGCGTGCGCTGCGTGCTGATCGAAGCGGACGACTCCGTCTGCTATGGCAGCCGCGCGATCTGCATCTCACGCCGTAGTCTGGAGATCATCGAACGGCTCGGCGCACTCGACGGCTTTCTGAAAACCGGCTTGCCGTGGACAGGCGGACGCAGCTTCTATCGCGAGACGGAAGTGCTGCACTTCACGATGCCGCAGGACGAGAACCAGAAGCTGCCGCCGATGGTCAACCTCGCGCAATATCACATCGAACAGTTCTTGCTGGATGCAGCGGAGAAGCGCGCCGATCTGATCGATATCCGCTGGCAGACGCGCGTGAAGTCGATCGATTCGCGTGACGATGGCGCAACGCTTCAATTGACCACGCCAGATGGCGACTACGCGCTAGAGACGGATTGGGTCGTCGCCGCCGATGGCGGGCGCAGCACGATCCGCGAAGCGCTCGGCTTGCAGTTGCAAGGCACGAGCTACGAAGGGCGCTATGTGATCGTCGATATCGAACTACAAAGCGATCGTCCGACGGAACGTCTCGCGTATTTTGATCCTTCGTCGAATCCGGGTTCGACTGTGCTCGTTCACAAGCAGCCGGATAACGTGTGGCGAATCGACTATCAACTGCGCGACGGCGAAGACGCGGAGCAGGCTGTGAAGCCTGAAAACGTGATGCCGCGCGTGCAAAGCCTGCTCGACATGATGGGCGAGAAAGGCGAGTGGGCGCCCATCTGGATCACGATCTACAAGGCCAACGCGTTGACGCTCGAGCGCTATCGTCACCAGCGCGTGATGTTCGCGGGCGATGCCGCGCATCTCGTGCCGATCTTCGGCGTGCGCGGCGCGAATTCGGGTATTGATGATGCGGACAATATCGCGTGGAAGCTGGCGTTTGTTGTGAAGGGATTGGCGTCGGCGAAGTTGCTCGATAGCTATTCGGATGAGCGTGTTGCCGCTACGCATGAGAATTTGAGCTATGGCACGAAGAGTACCGAGTTCATGGCGCCGCCTTCGTTTGCATTCGATCTGATGCGCAAGGCTGTGTTGAGTCTTGCTGTGAAGCATCCGGGTGTGCGCTCGCTGATTAATCCGCGGCAGACGTCGGCGATTACTTATGTGCAGTCGCCGTTGAATGTTGCCGATGGCGATGGGTTTGCGGCGGGGCCGGTGCCGGGGGCGGTGCTTGCCGAGTTTCCGGTGACGATTGCTGAAGGTGGGCATGCGCGTGAAGCGCATTTGACGGATCTCGTCGGTGCGCGGTTTACGGTGTTGTGTTTTGGTGAAGAGGGCGACGTGTCCGCTGACTTCACTGCAGTTGGGCAAGCGATGCGTGAACGTGGCGTGCCGTTCAAGGTTGTGTCGATCAGCGCGCGTTTGCATGCCGAGGCGCAGGGCGTGCATGCGTGGGATCACACGGGGCGCATCTTCGAGCGCTATGACGCGAAGCCGGGCACGGTGTATCTGCTGCGCCCGGATGGACATGTGCTGGGGCGCTGGCGCAATGCAAGCGCGGATGATGTCGAGACCGCGATTACGCGCGCGCTTGCTTGATGAACCGATTCAACGAATGGAGAACGCGATGACCGATGCAGAACTCGATACCGTCTATACGCGGCTGTGCAAGACGATGACCCAGGTCGGCGAGGCTAATGCGCCGATGTTTCTGGCGCGGTTTGCGCTGCTGGCGATTGAGAAGATTGGTGATGCGGATGTGTCGTTGAAGTTGATCGAAGCGGCGGGGGAGGGGGAAAGCGAGTAGCTTTTGCGCTTCATGCGTTGCCGTTCGGTGTTTTGGCCTTTACGCTGGCATCCGCGATTTGTTAGCGTGCTTCAAGCGTCGCCCCTGTGCGGGGCGGCACCTACTTTTCTTTGCCGCCGCAAAGAAAAGTAGGCAAAAGAAAGCGGCTAACACCGCCAGTTCTTCTTCCTGCCTGAGGGCCCCCAAAGGTTCTTACGCTTCACACGGCAGCCTTTCTGTCCGCGTTCGTTGCCAACGCTTCGAATGCGCGCCTCACCCACTTCAAACACCCGAACAAGAGCTCGCGGCAGCGAATGGTTTGCGCCGCCCAGGTGGCAAACTGTGTGTAGGTTGTCGCGTCGTATAACTCGGCGCTCTTACCTGGTGGGACGCGTGTACTATCGGTTCGAAGTGAGGCGTGTGTGCCTCTACGGCCTACACACAGTTTGCCACCTGGGCGGCCGTGGACTATCTGGCACGGCGTGCGGCGACGCGGGCGCGTGAAGCGGGTGAGGCGTACAGAGAGAGCGTTGGCAACGAACGTGGGTCACGTGGTTGCCGTGTGAAGCGTAAGACCCGTTGGGGGCCCTCATGCAGGAAGAAGAACTGGCGGTGTGAGCCGCTTTCTTTTGCCTACTTTTCTTTGCGGCGGCAAAGAAAAGTAGGTGCCGCCCCGCACAGGGGCGACGCTTGAAGCACGCTAACAAATCGCGGATGCCAGCGTAAAGGCCAAAACACCGAACGGCAACGCATGAAGCCCAAAGGCAAATCGCAGATACCACTAGCAATATCTGCTCGCAGATCCGGCTGCTGTCACGCGCCACGCGCTTCACGTGCCGCGTTCGTCTCGCTCCGC
Source organism: Paraburkholderia steynii (assembly GCF_900100565.1). Lineage (NCBI taxonomy): Bacteria > Pseudomonadati > Pseudomonadota > Betaproteobacteria > Burkholderiales > Burkholderiaceae > Paraburkholderia > Paraburkholderia steynii. Next base: position 120,176 of record NZ_FNDI01000012.1, read on the forward strand.
ATTGCGGCTTTCTTCCGCATCCAGTTCCCTGATCAACGCATCCACCGCGGCATAAAGATCACCGACAACCTTCGCACCAACTTTGTCCTCCAGCGCGCGATATTCCGCTTCGAGCATCGGCTTCATCCGCTCGACGATCTCCGCGCTCTGGGCAGTCAGCGACACGCGCACGCGCCGTTGATCGTCCTCGAAGCGCTCTTTCGTTACATGGCCAAGATCTTCCATACGCGCGAGGACACCGGCGAGACTCGGACTCGAAATCGTGCATAGCGCGCATATCTGCCGGGGCTCCAGCGGCCCGTTTTCGTGCAGCGCGCGAATGATGCGCCATTGCTGCTCGGTCAGCCCCTGCGCCGTAAGCAAGGGACGAAAGCGCGCCATCATGAGTTCGCGCGCGCGCAGCAGCAGCATCGGCAGATTGCGATGCATCGCGAGAGGCGTGGCAGAGCGGGATCGGGTCGTCACCATTGATATCCAGGCGGGAAAAAGCGATTCGCTAGGATATAAGTAAATCTAGCCCGGTAACAGCCGGGCATTAAGGATTTTCTTTAGTGCGCCTGGTGTTCTGGAAGGCTTCGGCGGATTTTTGACGCCGACTAGAATGGGGAAGTCAGCGCGTCCGTCAAAATCCACGGACTGTCGCGTCCAGCCGACGAAAACGCCCAGGACAAACCCTCGGAAGCATTTCCCAGACCGCGTGGTCGGTTTATTCTACGCAACTTGGCGGTTTTTTTGAGATTGTGGGGGCACCGTGTACGTTCATCACCAGTTCTTCAACGATGCCGATGACCACGCGGCCGCGCTGCGGGGCTGGGATCAGCGTTACGACCAGATCGGCTCAGGCACGTTTCGCAGCGCGGTGAAGCAGATCGAGCTGGACGGCCTGCAGGTGTTCCACGAGTCGGCGAATCTGCGCGTCGTGCAGCGCGGGCAGTTGCCGGACAATCATATGACGTTTGGCATTCCGCTCGCAGGCGCGGGGGCGTTCTCGTTCGGCGGCGTGCGTATCGATCGCGGCGGGTTCGTGATGGCGCAAGGCGGCATGCCGTTCGAGTTCCATTCGCCCGACGACATGGCGCTGATCGGCGTCGTGGTCGATTCGGACATGCTGCAAGGCGTCGCCGATTGCGCGGGCGTCGAACTCGACGACAATCTCTTTCGCCGCACCGTGCTCGATATTCCGAACGCCGCATGTACGCGCGCGGGGCTGCAACTCGCGACGTTGATCGAACGTGTGCTGGCGCAACCCGAGGCGTTCGACGACATCCGCGCGCAGCACGCGGTGCGAAATCAGGTGAGCGAGGCGCTGGTCGATCTGCTCGCGTATCACGTGCCCGCATCGTCGAACCGGCTGACCTATGCGTGTCAGGCCGATATCGTGCGCCGCATTCACGATTTCGTGGTCAACCATCCCGACGAGCTCATCGACATTCAAAGCCTCTGCACACAATTGCGCGTGAGCCGGCGCACGGTGCAGAACAGTTTTCAGGCTGTCGTGCAAACCAATCCGCTGACTTACGTGCGCTCGTTGCGGCTCGCACAGGTGCGGCGTCTGTTGCTCGATACGCGCCAGGCCGATCTCTCCGTCAGCGATGCCGCCGCGCAATGGGGATTCGTTCACCTCGGGCATTTCGCCAATGCGTACAAGGCGCAGTTTGGCGAACTGCCTTCGCACACCGTTCGACGGTCGTCACGCGCGATTCCGGCGCGATGAGTGGAGCGCGAACACATCATCCGTTCGCAGTTCTGTCCCGACCAAAAAAAGAATCCGCGCTCGCGAGAACGCGGATTCAAAGGCACGCTTGAGCGGAGACTGCAAGCGGCTTGATCGTCAACAGACCTTGACGAGGAGAGAGCGGTCAGTCGCGCTTAGCCGTGGTTGTGCGCGGGATTGCGGCAGGTGCCGGCCTGCACATTCGAGTCGTTCCACGCCGAGCCGAGGATGATGCTGCAGAAGTTCAGGCGCTTGTATTCCGGGTCTTTCAGCGCGAGCACATCGGCCTTCACGTTGCCGAACGTCGTCAGCGGCTTGTGTTTCGTGCCGTTCGCGAACGCATCGATGATGTTTTCCTTGAAGCTCTCGCCGCGCGGATGCGCTGCGACGATCAGCTTGCGGTCTTCCGTCGAGAACTCGTCATAGGCGAGACCCAGCACGTCCATTTCGACGCCGGCCGTCACCAGCGCCACCACGGGTTTCTTGTACTGCGGAATGCCCGGCGTTGTGTGCAGCGCGATCGAGTCCCACACCATGTCGATGTCGTTTTCGTCGATGCCGTAGCCCTGCAGAAAATTACGCGCGACATTCGCGCCATCGACTTCGAAGCGATCGTGCGCGCTGCTGTATTTCTCCATCAGGCCCATGTCATGGAACATCGCGCCGATGTACAGCAACTCCGGGTCGTACTTCAGTTGCTTGCGCTCGCCTGCCAGCGCGCCGAACAGGAACACGCGGCGCGAGTGGTGATAGAGCAGATCGGTTTCGGTGTCGCGCACGAGCTGCGTCGCTTCGCGCGCCATCTTGCTGTCGGGGATCTTGATGCCAGCGATGATTTCGCTCATTTCGGGTTCTCCAGAACGTGATCGGTGGTGGCCGTTCGCTGTGTCGAAGTGAGCGATCGGCGTGTGATCAAAGTGTAGGGAGAGCCTCCGCGCGCGGCAAAAGCATTGATACACGCGATGCTGCCAACTGCGCGCGGTTTTCTGCCAGGGCCGGCGGAACGTGCTTCAGGTGAGGGTTTACGGGAGCCCGAACAGTGAGCGGTGGTTGCCGGCTCAACTATGTCCGATGATTTCGCGCGCGCACGGTTCGCGTGTACGACGCGATCATCGTTGCGAGTTCCTGGGCGGCGGGTGTGAGCGGCGCGGCGGCGCGTTGCAATACGCAGACGTCCTGCGTGGCGACGCGCTCGCGCACGTCGATCGTGGTCAGCACGCGCGCGAACGGCCCGCGCTTCGTCACCACGGCCGCCTCCAGCGACAGACAATCCGTCTCGCTCACCAGATGCAGCGACTCGAACAGCCCTTCGACGGTCGAGACGATTCTCGGCGGCGCGAGACGGTGACTCGCGAACAGATCGTTGAGGCGATGCGCTTGAGGATCGTCGGTGAGATTGGGCGAGCGCGTCGCGATCCACGAGCAATCCGCGAGTTCGGCAAGCGACTTCGCGTGCGCCATCGGATGACCGCGCCTGCATACGACGACGGGATCGGACGGATACAGCTTCGTCACGGAGAGGTCGGTCGTGTCCGTGTGCTTCGAAACGAGCGCGACGGCGAAGTCGAGCGTGCCCTCGCGTATCCACTGAATCATCATCCGCGACGTGCCCGTGCGCATGTGCGCGGCCACGCGCGGAAAGCGCTCGCGAAATTCGGTCAGCACGGGCGCGCCCGCATCGATCAGCGGCTCGGTCGTCAGGCCGAACGTGACCTGTCCGGCGTACTCGCCGCGCAGTTGCTGCGCTTCATGTTCGGCGCGCGCGCATTCGCCGAGGATCGTCGCCGCGCGTTGCAGCATGCGCTGCCCGATCGCCGTCAGCGCGATGCCGCGATTGGTGCGCGTGAAGAGCGTGGCGCCGAGCATCGATTCGAGATTCTGCAATTGCTGCGTGATCCCGCTTTGCGCGATACCGAGCGCGCGCGACGCGGCGCGGATGCTGCCGTGCTCGGCCACGGCCGTGAACACGCGAAGTTGGGAAATGGTCAGGGCCATCGTCGACAGGGGCGGAAAAACGGGCGATCAGAAGAAGTGATCATGATAGACAGATTTGCACTTTTTTGTATCACAGGCGCATCGTAGGATCGGCTCAGAATCCATCCCGTCACCGCCGACCGATAGGCCCGTAAGCCATGAAGACTTCGCTGATACTTCTCCTCGCCGCACTGAGTTTCGCAAGCCAGGGCGCGTTCGCACGCGATAACGACACGATTCGTCTCGGCATCGACCCGACCTATCCGCCGATGGATGCGAAATCCCCCGACGGCAGTCTCAAGGGCTTCGACGTCGATCTCGGCAATGAAATCTGCAAGCGCATTCACGCGCATTGCGAATGGGTCGAACTGGAGTTCTCCGGCATGATTCCGGCGCTTCAGGCGCGCAAGATCGACGCGATCATGTCGTCGATGGCGATCACCGCGAAGCGCGAGCAGCAGATTCTCTTTTCGTCGAAGCTGTTCCAGTTCAAGTCGCGACTGGTCGCAAAGCAGGGCACCGCGCTGAACGGCAGCGCGCCTACGACGCTCGCCGGCAAGCAGATCGGCGTGCAAACGGGCACGCAGTTCGAGTCGTTCGCGCAGTCGCACTGGGCGCCCGCTGGTGTCCATGTGGTGGCGTACAAGGGCCAGGACGAAGTATTCAGCGACCTGGTCAACGGACGCCTGGACGGCGCGTTGCTCGGCACCGTCGAAGCCGACTACGGCTTCCTGCGCACGCCGCAAGGCAAGGGCTTCGCGTTCGTCGGCGAGCCGCTCGATATGGGCGATCGCGGCGTCGGCATCGGTTTGCGCAAGGACGAAGCCGCGTTGCAGGCGTCGATCAACACCGCAATCGCGTCGATGCGCAAAGACGGCACCTACGCGCTGATCGCGCACAAGTATTTCGACTTCGATCCGTACGGTAACTGATCCGGTTACACGTCGAACGACATCCAGAAGAGTCACATGAACAGGCAATCGATTCCGCTTCTTTCGCCCGCTGTCGGCACCTCACGCGAACTCGTCGCGTTTCATTTCGGCCCGCAAAACAGCGGGCAAAAGATCTATATCCAGTCGTCGCTGCACGCGGACGAGACGCCCGCGATGCTCACGACGGTGCTGCTCAAGCGGCGCCTTGTGGAACTCGAAGCGCAAGGCTTGCTGAAAGCCGAAATCGTGCTCGTGCCCGTCGCGAATCCCGTCGGGCTCGGGCAGCATGTGCTCGGCCAGTTCATCGGCCGGTTCGAAGCGGGCAGCGGCAAGAACTTCAATCGGCACTTCATGCAGTTCACGACGCTGCTGGATCGGGCGAAGGACCGCCTCGGCGCCGACGCGCAGCAGAACCGCAATCTGATTCGCGAACTGGTGCGTGAGCAACTGGATGCGCAAAAGCCGCTCACCGAGTACGAGTCGTTGCAACTCGCGTTGCTGAAGCTTTCTTACGACGCGGACGTCGTGATCGATCTGCATTGCTCGCTCGAAGCGGTGATGCACGTCTACACGAGCGAGGCGGGCTGGCCGGAGGTCGAGCCGCTCGCGCGCTATCTGCGCTCGGAAGCGTCGCTGCTCGCGACGGACTCGGGCGGCCAGGCGTTCGATGAAGCGCACAGCCTCTTGTGGTGGCATTTGCAGCAACAGATGCCCGCCGGCAAGCCGGTGCCGACGGGCACGGTTGCGGTGACGATCGAATGCCGTGGACAGCGTGACGTATCGTATGAAGTTGCGCAGCAGGACGCCGACGCGCTCGTCGACTATCTGACGCATCGCAAGGCAATCGAAGGTAGCGCGAAGCCGCTGCCGGAACTGCCGACGCCCGCGACGCCGCTCGCGGGCAGCGAGCAGTTCTACGCGCCCGTTAGCGGCATCCTCGTGCATCGCGTGAAGATCGGCGACTGGATTCGCGCCGGCGACGCGCTGTTCGATATCGTCGATCCGTTGACAGACGAAACCACGACGATCACCAGCAATACGGAAGGCGTGCTCTATATGCGACGCGCGATCCGCTTCGTGACGGCGGGCGCGCCGCTTGGCCGCGTGACGGGAACGCGGGCGTTCCGTACCGGCGTGCTGCTGGGCGCGTGAGGCGCGTCGAGTTTAGGCGCATAAACTCTGCGCCTCGGCGCGGGGCTGGCCGTTGGCGGCATACGCTGCTTTGGGCATGCGGTTTAGGCGCATAAACCCCGCGCCTCCGCGCGGGTTAGCTGTTCGCGACGTGCGGCGCTTCGGGCATGCGGTTCAGGCGCGTAAATTCCGCGCCTCGCCGCGTGTTAGCCGCTCGCGACGTCCGTCGCTTCGGGCATGCGGTTTAGGCGCATAAACTCCGCACCTCACCGCGTTCTGACCGTTCGCGAAGCCTGACGCTTCGAGCACATGGTCTAGGCGCATAAACTCGCCGCACCCCGCACGGCAAAGCGCGACGCGACGTGAAACCCCCATCGCGTCGCACCGCACTCACCTCACAACATCAAGCCACATTGAACCGCGCAGCCGGCGTCGTACGCGACAAATTCGGCCCAAGCGCGGCGCGCGCCGACTCGAACGCTTGCCAGTCGGCGTAATCGGGCAGCGACGGAATCGTCGCGAGTTCACCCAGATCGAAGCCGACAAGAGACGCATCCACCATCTGTTCCGCCGACATCACAATGCCCATCTCTTCGACGGTCTCGATCGGCATACCCGCGACGCTCCAGAACTCGGTGCGCGTCGCGCCCGGCAAAACGGCTTGCACCTTGACACCCTTGCTCGCCAGTTCGTGATGCAGCGATTGCGTGAACGCCAGCACGAATGCCTTTGTGCCGCCATACACGCCGTTCAGGATCTCCGGCGCCACGGCCACGATCGACGCAATGTTGATGATGTTGCCGCCGCCACGCGCGACGAAGCCGGGCGCGATGGCGTACGTGAGCCGCGTCAGCGCGACGACGTTCAGCTTGATCATCGCTTCCATCTTGCCGACGTCGGAATCCACCAGCGGTGCCGCAGCGCCAACGCCCGCGTTGTTCACCAGCATCGTGATGCTCGCGTCGGTGCGCAGCACGTTTTCGACACGGCGGATATCGGCGTCGTCGTTCAGGTCGGCGGCGACGATTTCTACCGAGCGGCCCGTTTCGTTCGAGATCCGCGTCGCCAGTTGTTCGAGGCGCGCGCGGTTGCGGGCAACGAGGATCAGGTCATAGCCACGGCGTGCGAGGCGATCCGCGTAGATCGCGCCGATGCCCGACGAGGCGCCCGTCACGACGGCCGTGCCGAGGTTCGCTGCGGTATTGGAAGAATTCGACATATCAATGCTCCTGAGGTCAGAGGGCGCAGGCGACGCGGCGTCGTCTGCATGACCGTCAGATTAGGTGCATACTCACATGGCCTCAATGTCGTATATGCCTCTTTTCCGGACATCACTGGAGCCAAGCCATGCTGCGCGTCGGAATCGTTCTGTTCCCCGGTTTTCAGGTGATGAATCTCGGCATGACGAGCGTGCTGGAGTTCGCGAACCGCGAGATGAGCGAGCCCTTGTACGAATACGTTCTGCTGTCCGAGCACGGCGGGCCGGTGCCGTGCTCGTCCGGCTTCGAGGTCTCGACCCAGCCGTTCGACGACAGCCGCTTCGACACGATCCTTGTTGTCGGCGACAACGATTTGCAGCCGTCGCCGCCGTCGCTGATCGAGTTCCTGAAGCGGGCGGCGCCGGCGGCGCGCCGCGTTGCCGCCGCCTGCACGGGCGCGTTTCATCTGGCCGATGCGGGCCTGCTGGACGACAGGCGCGCGACCACGCACTGGTACTACGCCGAAGACATGCGCAAACGTTATCCAGCTGTGAAAGTGGAAGAGGACCGCATCTTCATCATCGATAACGACGTGTGGACGTCGGCGGGTATGACGGCGTGCATCGATCTTGCGCTCGCGTTCGTCGAAAAGGACGCGGGCGTGGAGCTTGCGCGCCATGTCGCGCGCAAGCTCGTCGTGTATCACCGGCGCGCGGGCGGTCAATCGCAGTTTTCGGCGCTGCTCGAACTCGAGCCGAAGTCCGATCGCATCCAGACGGCGCTGTCGTACGCGAGGCGCAATCTGAACACGCCGCTTTCCGTCGAGCAGCTCGCGGACGCCGCGCATCTGAGCCCGCGGCAGTTCACGCGCGCGTTCAGGGAAGAAACGGGGCAGACGCCCGCGAAGGCGGTCGAGCGGCTGCGCGTCGAAGCGGCGCGTCTGATGCTCGAGACAGGGCGACACGGCGTCGACGTGGTGGCGCGCGACGTGGGCTTCGGCGACCGCGAGCGCATGCGCCGGGCTTTTTTGCGTGCGTTCGGCCAGCCGCCTCAGGCGATCCAGCGATTGACGCGCGGCATCGAATGACGGATTTAAAGCATTGGTAAGGCCGTGTAATTTATCGATTTCAGCTGAGGAGCCCGCCATTTAAAGGGTTTGAGACGGCACGCCAAGAACGTTTTAAATATGCACTAAAGATTTTCTGTGAGTGGTCCGTAATAAGACGGGTCTGGGACGCCGCCGCAACGCAAGGTCATTGCGTGTGACGGGCAATTTTTCCCGATACACGCGGCGTCAAGGTCAGGCGCCCTCCAGAACCCCGATGGAAATCTCACAGATGAAAAGGCTGTTGGTCACGCTCGCGGCGGGCTTTGCGCTGTCCGCACCCGTCGCGCACGCTCACGAAATTTATGGTCAGGTCGGCACGGAAGGCCTCGGTATCGGCTTCTCCGAACCGCTCGGGACGCGCGACAACATCCGCGCCGAATTCAACGGCTTTGCGCTCTCGCACAACTTCAGCGCCGGTGGCCTGAACTACGACGGCAAGGCCAAGATCTATCACGGCGGCCTGTACCTCGACTTCTTCCCGGCGCCCGCCACGGTGCCGTTCCGCATCACGGCCGGCATGTTGATCGGCGGGGATAACGTATCGGGCGACGCGAACAGCCCGAGCGGCACGGTCAACATAAACGGCACCAACTACGCCACGAATGGCGAGACCGTTCACGCGAAGGCGAAGTATCCGACGGTGCGTCCGTATATCGGCATTGGCTTCGGTCATACGCCTGTCGCGCAGAAGGGCTTCTCGGCGTTCTTCGATGCAGGTGTCACCTATGGCCGCCCGGAAGTGACGCTCGACGTCCCCGCGGACATCGTCGCCGAAGCGGGTCAGGCGAACGTCGATCAGGAGCGCCAGGCGCTGCAGGACAAAGCCGACAAGTGGCGCTGGTACCCCATCGTGAAGGTCGGCGTGACGTATCGTTTCTGATCGCCGCATCGCAAGCAAAAAGCAAACGGCCCGCCATCGGTCTCGGCGAGCCGTTTTTCTTTTCGCGAAGCAGCGATGCGCGACGGCGGCGAGCGGGCCACGTCGCGCGGCAGCAAGCTCAGATGTTCAGCTTCGACACCTTGGTGCCCGCGAGCGACACGTCGGCCATCAGTCCGGAGTTCGTCATGACGATTGCTTCGACAGGCTCGGTTGCCGTCGTTGTATCGACAGCGCCGTTCGCCCCGACCTTGATGAGCGCCACCGACGCATCGGCGCCCGCCGACCAGCCCTTGGCGTTGCGGAATTTGTCGAGCGCGTCTTGCGTCATGAAGAGGAAGATGATCGCCTTCGACTGTGCGCCCGCCTGCAGGCCGAACGAGCCGGAGATCGTGCTGTAGTAGCCCGCCGTGCTGCCGCCGACGCGCAGCGCGCCTTCGCCATACTGCCCGCCCACCACGAAGCCCACCTGCAGCACGGATGGGAACACAAGTACGCCGCGCGCCTTGCCGACCAGTTCGCGCGAGCCCTGTACGGTCGTGTAGAGCTTCGAAAGCGCGCCGTCGACGCTGGAGTCGATCGACTGCCGCTTGGACATGTCGGTCGCGGCCGATTCACCGCTGCTCGTCGTCGTGCTGCAGCCCGACAACAGCAGACTGCCGTATGCGAGTGCAGCGGCACTTGCTGTCACGAAGTGTCTTCTTTGCATTGTCGTTCTCCGTCAATGAGGCATTGGAAGGGAAATGCACGTTTGCACGCGTGATCTCGCGCAAGCGCAACAGCTACGCTCCCTCTACCAATATCAGAAACGTGTTGCGGTTGTGAAGTGCAGCGCTGAAATTGCCTTGCCTGAGCGCAAAACCTGAGGCAATTGACGACGCGAATGTGTCGCTGGGCGAAACGATGCGTATGACCGTTTCATTGTGCGTGCAATTCGCTCAGTGAACTCGCGCTGAAACGAAGCAAAAAAAGCCGCGCGCTCCTTTCGAAGCGCGCGGCTGAACACACGACATCGCGATCAATACGCGCTGCGCGTGCTTACCTTCAGTTTCGACACCACGCCGGGAATCGCCTCGCTCGCAGGCAGCGCTTCATCGATCGACGTGCGTCCGCCGTCGCGGAAGAACGCCTGCTCGGCGGCCTTGTTCAGCACGAGCACGCTGATGCGGCGGTTGGTCGGCTCATCGGCGACATTCGCGTTGAGCGGCAGCACGTCGGCGAGACCGCGTACCTGCAGCAGCTTGTCTTCCCGCATGCCGCCTGCGACCAACGCACGCCGCGCCGCGTTCGCGCGTTCCGACGACAGCTCCCAGTTCGAATAACCTGCCGGGCCGTTCGCGTAGGTAGCGGCATCCGTGTGGCCCGCAATCGAAATGCGGTTATCGACATCGTTCAGCGACGCACCGATCTGCGTGAGAATCTCCACCGCGTAGCTCTGCAGTTTCGCGCTGCCCGTCGCGAACATCGGACGCTTCAAGGAATCGACGATCTCGATGCGCAAGCCCTCGTTCGTGATCGAGATGCGGATCTGATCCTTGAACGCCTTCAACGCGGGTGTCTGCTCGATGAGCGCCGACAGCTTCGCCTTCAGTTGTTCGAGACGCGCGGTGTCGTTGGGCGCCATCGTCGCCTGCGTGAGCGTCGGTTTCGCGGGCTCCTGCTGCGCTTTCTTGCCGTCGCCGGGGCGCGTGTCGGACATGTCGCGGCCGCCGCCCTGGATGACGTTCGGACGCGCTGCCGCCGTCCCTTCGTTGCCGCCAAGCAGGCTCGACAGCGGCGTGTTGAAGTAATCCTCGATGCCCTGCTTGTCGTACTTCGACGTCGAGCCGAGCAGCCACATCAGCAGGAAGAACGCCATCATCGCGGTCACGAAGTCCGCGTAGGCGATCTTCCATGCGCCGCCGTGATGCGCGCCGTGCCCGTCGCCCTTCTTCGAGCGTCGCACGATGACGGGCGCGGCTTTCTCGCTCGCCTCTTCGCCGCGGGGTCGTCTTTCGGCCATGACAGTCTCCTTCTCCGCGCGCGTCAGGCCGACTTCGGCATCTTGGTGGCGCGCACGGCGTCGTCGAGCTCCTGGAAGCTCGGGCGGTCGGCCGTGAACAGCACTTTGCGGCCGAATTCGATGGCGACGGGCGGCGCGTAGCCGGACAGTGACGCGAGCAGCACGGCCTTCACGCACTGATACGGCTTCGCTTCCGCGCGGCCCTTTGCGTTGAGCAGATCCGCGACGGGGCCGATGAAGCCATACGCGAGCAGAATGCCGAGGAACGTGCCGACCAGCGCGCCCGCGATCATCTCGCCTAGCACGGCGGGCGGCGCGCCGACCGAGCCCATCGTGTGTACGACGCCCATCACGGCCGCGACGATGCCGAACGCGGGCAGGCCGTCAGCCATCTTCTGGATCGCGTTCGCGGCCACCGACGATTCGGCGTGATGCGTCGCCAGCTCTTCGTCCATCAGGTCCTGCACCTCGTGTACGTTGACGTTGCCCGTCGCCATCATCCGCAGATAATCGACAATGAAATCGAGCAGATGATGGTCCTTCAAAACGTGCGAATACTTCTGGAAAAGCGCACTTTCTTCCGGCGCATTGACGTCGACTTCGAGCGCCATCATGCCTTCCTTACGCGCTTTCTGAAGCAGCTCGTAGAGCAGCGCAATCAGTTCGAGATAAACCTCTTTCGAATAACTGCCGCCCTTGAAGCATCCGGGCAAAGCCTTGATGGTTTTCTTCAATACCGAAACGGGATTGCTGACGACGAACGCGCCCATTGCCGCGCCGAAAATACACAGCAGTTCGAACGGCTGAACCAGCGCGGGCAAATGGCCGCCCACTCCCACGAAGCTCCCGATCACAGAGCCGAGAACGAGCACCCAACCAATAGCGACAAACATGGACCCTCTCCAATTTTTAGCAACGTGCGGCACGCAAATGAATCGGCAGGTTTTACTGCCTGAAATTGCGTACCGTTTTGTTAATTCCGTGAAGGTAGTAACGGCTGGATCGGCGGCGTGCTTAAGTGCGGGCAAAGCCCAATCGGGAAAATATTTTCGACTATTTGATTTGTATCGATGCTTCGGTCGTTTTTACTCAGAAGGTTTTTACCGATCGATGATTTAAAACAGATAATTGTCCGCGGTCGGCAACATGGCTGAAATCTTGAGTGTGGCGTGAAAATAGTTCGTGAATAACAAAGCACGCCAGCGCATCTGTTGAAAGCGGGCACTACATGCGGTGGTCCAGTCCGCAGGGGTGTGCATCGACTCATGATTTGAGTCGATTAGGCGCGCAATCGACTCAAGTGGGTTACACTGTTTTCGACTCACAATTCGAGTCGATTAGAGCCCGCAATCGCCTCAACGCATTCAGCACCATGTCACCAACCCGACCTCTCATCTGGAAAGCCTTATCGTGGCCAGCCATGCACTACGACGCTGTTCGCGTCGGCGGCGAGTTGGCCCGCGCGCGCAGAGCTCAGGGCGTCGTTGAAGGCAAGCTGGCGGGTCTTGGCTTCGAGCGGCGCCTCGAACTTGCCGCCGAGGCCTGGAGCCAGGATGCAGTCGCGACGGCGGCCATCGAGGGCGAACGCATCGACCTCACCGCAGTGCGGTCGTCCGTGGCACGGCGACTCGGTGTCGGGAATCAGGATGGCCCGATTGCGCCCCGAAGCGTCGAAGGGCTTCTCGACATCATGGATGACGCTGTGCGGCAACGGGAAGCGCCACTTACGCACGATCGATTGTGTGCGTGGCAGGCGGCGCTCTTTCCGACTGGCTACTCGGGCATGGTCAAAATTCTCGTAGGCGCCTACCGCGAGCGTGCCGAGCCGATGCAAATCGTCAGCGGGAGCGTCGGACGTGAAAAGGTCCACTACGAGGCGCCGTCATCGGCGGATGTCCCGACCGAAATGCAGAAGTTCCTGGACTGGTTCAACGCAGCGACCGGGCACGACAGTCTGGTCAAAGCGGCACTCGCCCACCTGTGGTTCGAGACGATTCACCCCTTTGAGGACGGGAATGGCCGCATTGGTCGAGTGCTGATCGACCTCGTGCTGGCGCGCGACAGCGGTGAAGTCAGCCGCCTGATTCGTACCTCACAGCGCCTGCTCGACAAGCGACGCGACTACTACGCGCAACTCGAGCGCGCTCAGCATGGCGAGCTGGACGTGACCGAATGGGTGCTGTGGTTTGTCGAACAGGTGCGAGTGTCCTGCGAAGAAGCGTCCAGTGTCGTGGACACCACGCTCGCTAAAGCCATTTTCTGGATGAACCATCAGGACAAGGTACTTACGCCTCGACAGCGCAAAGTCGTCAACCTTCTGCTCGACGCCGGTCCCAACGGCTTCGAAGGGGGCATGAGCACCAGAAAGTACGAGAGCGCCGGTGGCACCTCGCGGGCCACAGCGTCGCGTGAACTCATCGAACTCGAGGACATGGGGCTATTGTCCAAGATCGGTGCCGGTCGATCGACCCGCTATTACCTGAACATCCCAGGGTGGGGACCGGCGGACACGGCCGCATAACTTCACTGCGCCAAAGCCGCCGCATCCGAAGCCGGCGATTCGATGATCGCAGGCGTGCTGTCAGGCGAAGCAGCGGCGGCTTCGTGCGCGTGCGTTGTCGCAGAGACGGGCGTTGCCGAAGCAACCGGTGTCGCTGCCGCTGCAAGCGGCGCGGCCTGTTCCTTCGATGGCGCGGGCATGATGACAGGCGCCGCGTTGCCGCCGGGCATGGACGACATCGGCGTGACCACCAGCGCGGGCGCGGGAGCGGGCATGGGCAGCGGCGTCGCGTCGACGGTATTGCCCGGCACGGGCACGCTGCGCACCACGTTGGCCAGATAATGGCTGATCAGATTGAAGAAGCCGTCGTAGAACTTGCCCGACTGGATCGTTTCGCTGGAAATCTTCACCATCGCGTCGCTGTTCTGGCGGATCGGCAGCGACAGCGAGCCGAGCACGCTCAACCCGACGCTCGCCGACGTATCGCTCTTCTTGAGCGCGTAGCCGCTCTGCACCGCGTTCGCATAGACGATGCTGCTGTTGGTCGCGTCGTCGCCCGCCGTGCAGACGATGTGGAATTCAACGGTGAAGTGCGAGTCGCTGGCAGGCTGGAAGTTCTTGCTGGCGTCGACGGTATCGGGGCGCACCAGCGTCGTCATGTAGCCCTGGCTCAGGAGCGCGCGGCGCGCGCCTTCGCAGGCCTCCGTGCTCGTCACCTGAAACGTGCGCGTGTACGGACTCGCGCCGCTGCTGACGAAGTCTTCCTGCAGCTTCGCCTTGGGCGGCGTCGAGCACGCGCCGAGCGCGGCAAGCACGGGCAGGGTCAACGCGAGAGCAATACGGGAAGGGCGGCTGGACATGATGAAGAGGCGAACAACGGGCATCGGACGGCAAGCATTGTAGTGCGGTTTGATGGCAAGCCGTTATTACATCGACTGACAGCCGCACGCGCTCGGGCGGCGCGCGAAACGGGGCGCGGACGCTTGCCCATGCCGCGCAAGGCGCCCGCTCCGCTGGCGTATCTCTTACGAAGTATTTCAGGCGCGCGGCCTGCCGGCCGTCGCGCCGTGTCAGAGCACCCAGCTTTGCGCGGTGCGCGGCAGTTCGACCGTAAAGACAGTGCCGACGATCTCGTCCGATTTGCCCGTCACCTTGCCGCCATGCATGTGGACGATCTTGTCCACGATGTGCAGCCCGAGGCCGAGCCCTTCGCGCGAGCGCTCGCCCGCGCCGTTCGAGCCGAAAGCCTCGAACAGATGCGGCAGCATCGCGGGCGGAATCGCGCCGCGGTTGCTGACAGTCAAGCGGAGCCGGTTCGGCTCTTCAGCATTGAGGTCGACTGTGATCGGGCTGTCGTGCTCGCCGTGATGCAGCGCATTGCTGATCAGATTCGAAATGGCCTGCCACAGCAGGTCGGTATCCCACGTGCCCGTCGTGTTGCCGCGCGAAGTGAACACGATCTGGCCGGCGCGCTCATGCGTCGCGAACTCTTCGATCACGCCGCGGCACAGCGCCGCCAGATCGCTTGCACGCGGTTGCAATTGCATGCGGCCGCCTTGGAGGCGCGCGAGGTTGAGCAACTGATGCACCATCCGCGACATGCGCATCGTGCTGTTCCTGATGCGGCCCGCGACGGTCGCCGATTGCTCGTCGGAGGCGTTGCGCACGAGAAATTCCGCTGACGCCAGCACCGTGCCGAGCGGCGTGCGCAGATCGTGGCCGAGCACGGCCATCAACATCTCGTTCGCTTCGAGCAACTGGCGCGTGGTCAACAGCTGATCGGCGAGTTGGCGCTTGTGCTGCTCCAACTGCACGAACACATCGACCTTCGATTGCAGGATGCGCGGGTCGAACGGCTTGTGCAGGAAATCGACGGCGCCCGCTTCGTAGCCGCGAAACGTGCGCGACGCGTCTTCCGCCGTGGCCGTCAGAAAGATGATCGGCACGTGCGACGTGCGCGGGCTGCCGCGCATCAGCGACGCAAGCTCGAAGCCGTTCATGCCGGGCATGTTGACGTCGAGGATCGCGAGCGCGGCTTCATGCTTGAGCAGCAGGTCGAGCGCGGCCGTGCCCGAGTTCGCGACCAGCAGCTCGATCCCCGGACGCGCCAGCAGCGCTTCGAGCGCCGTGATGTTATGCGCGATATCGTCGACGATCAGAATGTTGACGGGTGAGTTCCTCATGTCATCGTTCTAGTGTGAGGCGGCAAACCGGCGAGCCGCCGGGCCATCAGGGTTGGAGAAAGCACTTCGTCGACGGCGCCACGCGTAATGGCCGCGCGCGGCATCGTCGCGGAGACAGCCGTTTGTGGGTCCTGCACCCACGCGAGGCCGCCCATCGCGCGGATCACTTCGAGGCCGTGCGCGCCGTCGTCGTTCGCGCCCGACAGCAGGATGCCGAGCAGCCGCTCGCGGTACACGTGTGCGGCGGATTCGAACAGCACGTCGATGGACGGCCGCGAATAGCGCACGGTCGAATCGATCGACAGCGCGACCGTGCGGTCGTCGTCGATCAGCATGTGATAGCCGGGCGGCGCGAGATGCACGCGGCCCGGCAGGAGCGGCTCGCCCGCATCCGGCTCGACGACGGGCAGCACGCAGCGATAGCCGAGCGTTTCGGCCAGACGGCTCGGCGAATCGGCGGGCAGGTGCGAGACGATCACCACGGCGATCCCGAACGATGCCGGCAGCGCGGGCAACAGCACGTTCAACGCGTCGATGCCACCCGCCGACGCGCCGATCGCCACCGCCTCGAACGCGCGCGTTTCCATCGGCGCGGTTGCGCCCAATGGAGAAGGTCGGCGAGGTGTGTTCATACGCGTCGATCGATCGTTCGATGTTGGGGGGCACGGGCAGTCTAGCGCTTCTGATAGATGCGCTCGCGCTCGCGGAATTCTTCAAATGCATCGTACTGCGTCGAAAAGCGCAGGCTTTCCTTGCTGCCCAGGCCGAGAAAACCGCGCCGCACCAGCGAGTCCTTGAACAGCCCCAGCGCGCGATCCTGCAGGCCGCGATCGAAATAGATCAGAACATTGCGGCACGACACGAGATGCGCTTCAAGAAACACTTCATCGGTCGACAGGCTGTGGTCCGCGAACACCACGCGCTCCTTTAGCGGGCCGGAGAAGCGCGCGCCGCTATACGCCGCGTGGTAGTAATCGGCGAGCGAGCGCTTGCCGCCCGCGGCCAGATAGTTGCGCGTGAAGCCGGCGATCCGGTCGAGCGCGTAAATGCCCGCCTCGGCCCGCGTGAGCGCGTCGGGGTTGATGTCGGTTGCGTAGAAGAGCGTGCGTTCGGTGAGACCCGCTTCGTCGAACAGGATCTTCAGCGACCACAGTTCCTCGCCCGTGCTGCAGCCGGCCACCCACACCTTGATCGACGGATACGTTTGCAGCACCGGCAGCACATGATCCCGCAGCGCGAGAAAGTACGCCGGGTCGCGGAACATCTCGCTGACCTGCACCGTCAGGTAGTGAAAGAGCCGCACGAAGTCCGCCTCGTTGCGCATGATCCTGTCCTGCAACTGCGAGAGCGTCGTCACGCCGAACTCTTCGAGCGCCTGCATGAGACGACGCCGCAGCGAAGACATCGAGTAGTGGCGGAAGTCGTGCTGGTACTTCAGATAAATCGCTTCCAGCAGCAGCTTCAGCTCGATATCGAAATCGTGCATGCGTTGCGGCGAATCGTCGTACGAGATGCGGCTCATGGCTGACGGTTCCTCGCGCCTAGCGTTGCCGCAGCCAGACGCGGCACAGCGAGATCAGCTTGTCGACGTCGATGGGCTTCGAGATGTAGTCGTCGGCGCCCGCTTCGAGGCAACGCGTGCGGTCTTGCGCCATCGCCTTCGCCGTCAGCGCGACGATGGGCAGATGCGCGAAGCGCGGGTCGCGGCGGATGTGTGCTATCGCCGTCAGGCCATCCATCTCCGGCATCATGATGTCCATCAGCACGAGATCCACCTCGCGTCCGGTGTTCAGCGCTTCGAGCGCTTCGCGCCCGTTGCGCGCGATTTCGAGCTTCGCGCCAAGGGGCTCCAGCACATGCGACAGCGCGAAGATATTGCGCACGTCGTCTTCTGCAAGCAGGATGGTGCGCCCCTCGAACTGGTTGTCGCGCTGGCGCACGGTGCGCAGCATGCGCTGCTGCTCGGGCGCGAGCGACGACTCGACGCTATGCAGGAACAGCGTCACTTCATCGAGCAGACGTTCCGGCGACTTCGCGCCCTTGATGATGATCGATTTCGAGTAGCGGCGCAGCCGGTGCTCTTCGTCGCCCGACAGCATGCGGCCCGTGTAGACGATGACGGGCATCGCCTGATGCGTCACGTCGGCGGCGAGCTGTTCGAGCAGATCGTAGCCGGTGCCGTCGGGCAGCGCGAGGTCGGTCACGACGCAATCGAACAACGTTGTGGACAGTTGCTCGAGCGCGCCCGCGAGCGTCGCGACGGCGACGATTTCCGTGGTGTCGCTCCGCAGTAGCGCGCGCATGCTCTCGCGCATCGCCGCATCGTCCTCGATCACCAGCACGCGTTTCATACGCTGCTGCAGGCGCGACTCCAGCCGCCGGATCGCGGCTTCGAGCGTGGTGCGCGCCGTGGGCTTCAGCGTGTAGCCGACGGCGCCCAGATGCAGCGCCTTTTCAGCGTGATCGGTGGCGGAGACGATGTGAATCGGGATGTGACGCGTGGCGGGATCGTTCTTCAGCCATTCGAGCACCGTCAGCCCCGAGCGGTCGGGCAGGCCGACGTCGAGCAGCACGGCAGTCGGCTGCATGTCGCGCACGAGCGTGAGGCCAGTCGTTGCATCGGTGGCATGGACGAAGTCGAATTCGAGCTCATGCGTGAGATCGCGCAGGATTTCGGCAAAGACGAGATCGTCTTCGATCGCGAGAATCAGGCGGTTTTCGTGGCGGAGGTTGTCGCGGTCGTCGCCGATCGTCGGCTGCGCGTTGCCCGACAGCACGGGCGCGGCCACGGACGCGGTTTGCGCCACGGGTGACGGCGCGGGCTTGCTGCGCACGGGCAGCGTCAGCGGCTCGATCACCTGCGTTGCGCGGGCCCGTGCTTCGGACGGGCCTTGCAGCGGCAGCCATAGCGTGAACACGCTGCCCTTGCCCGGTTCGCTCGCGACGCTCACGCGGCCGCCCAGCAGCCGCGCGAACTCGCGCGAGATCGACAGGCCGAGGCCGCTGCCGCCATAGTGGCGACTCGTCGAGCCGTCCGCCTGCTGGAAGGCTTCGAAGATTAGTTCGAGCTTGTCGGCGGCGATGCCGATACCCGTGTCGCGCACGTCGAAACGCAGCGTGTCGGCGTCGCCGGCGGCGACCGTCAGCGCGACCTCGCCGTGCTCGGTGAACTTCAACGCATTCGACAGCAGATTCCGCAGAATCTGCGTGACGCGCTGGCCGTCGGTGACGAACGTCTCGGGCACGCCGGGCACGCGTTCGACGTAGAACTGCAAATGCTTCGCCGCCGCCATCGGCTCGAACATTTCGCGCAGCGATTGCAGCATCGAGTCCACGGGCACCGTTACGCTGTCGATCGTGATCTGCCCGGCTTCCACTTTCGACAGATCGAGAATGTCGTTGATCAGCACCAGCAGATCGCTGTTCGACGCATGAATCGTTTCCGCGTAGCGCACCTGTTCTTCCGTCAGGTTGCCCGTGCGGTTCTCCTGCAACAGGCGCGCGAGAATCAGCGAACTGTTCAGTGGCGTGCGCAGTTCGTGCGACATGTTCGCAAGGAACTCGGACTTGTAGCGGCTCGACTGTTCGAGCCGCGCGGCATTCGCGGCGAGTTCATCCTGCGCTTCGAGCAGATCGGCCTTCTGACGCTCCAGGCGCTTCGCGTAGTCTTCGAGTTGCACGTTGGTCTGCTCGAGTTCCGCCTGTTGCGCTTCGAGCCGCGATTGCGATTCGACGAGCGCGCGGCCACGTTCTTCGAGCCCTTCGTTCGACACGCGCAATTCTTCCTGCTGCACCTGAAGTTCTTCATTCAACTGCTGCGTTTCGGCGAGCGCATCCTGCAGACGCTCGCGATACAGCGCGGCTTCGATGGAGTCGCCCATGCTGTTCGCGATCAGTTGCAGGAACTCGTGATCGCGCGGCGCGATGTTGCGCATGAAGCCGAGTTCGACGACGCCGTTCACGATGCCGTCGTTTTCGATAGGCAGCACGACGAGATTGCGCGGCGGGCTCATGCCCGTGCCGGAGACGACTTTCACGTAATCGTCGGGGACGTCGTGCAACACGAGCGTGCGGCGCGACACGGCGGCCTGGCCGATCAGGCTTTCGGCTTCGCGGAACGTGCGCGCCGCCTGTTCGCTTTGCTGGCTGAAGCCGTACGTGGCGATGCGTTTGAGGCTACTGGTCGCGCGGTCGCGCACGTACATGGCCGCGACTGCGACGTCGAGATACTCGGCGAGAAAGTCGAGTATCGCGCGGCCGACGAGAGGCGAACTCGACTGGCCGATGATCTTCTCCGCCAGCAGGCGCTGCCCGGAGCGCAGCCATACTTGCTGCTGCAAGACTTCCGTGTGCTCGGCCTGGCGCGCGAGCACGCCACCGTACGACTCGGACAGATTCACCAGATCGCGCCGCCCGCGATACGCGATGAAGCCGCTGATCGACAGGCTGAACAGCAGAAAGACGCCCACCAGAATTGAGGTGACGCTGCGCACGTCACTAGAGCGCTGTTGACGCAGCGCTTCCTCGACAGAAAGAAACTGCCCGAAGAGTCGCCGCGTTTCGTCGAACTCGATTTTTCCGCGTCCGCTCTTCACCTGCTCGGTGTAGTCGAGGTTGCGCCGGCGCAGATCGATCATCTCCTGCGCGAACTGGTCCCAGCGCTGCTGCACGCCGCGAATGCGTTTGAGCTGTTCGACCTGGGACGGATTGTCGGAGACCAGTTGCATCAGCGTGTTGATCTCGGTTTCGAAACGCGGCTGACCCAGCTGATACGGTGCGAGGAAAGTCTCGTCGCCTGTGATCAGGAAGCCGCGCAACGCGGACTCGCGATCGACGGCAAGCCGCAGCATTTCATTCGCGTTGCCGATCACGCGCTCCGAATGCTCGACCCAGCTCATCGTGTTGACGAGATAGGCGATCAGCGCGACGAACAGCGCCATCGTGACGACGCCGAGCGCGAGCGGCAGCGCGATATTGCGGCGAATGATGCGGCGAAAACTGATCTGATCGACAGCGGCGGCAGCGGTCAATTTTTCTGCGGTGCCGCCTGGCTCGTGTGATGGATTCGGCATTTTTGACTGGAAAAAGCGTTGGCGTCTTTAGTTGTAGCCGGAATGTGCGACTGCACAGCGATGCCCAGATTGCAGCGATGCAATTCGTTGTGTGGACAAGCGTTGAAAAGTATCACATAGCGTCGGGCGTTCGTGGAATAGGACGCTGAAACGGTGACGGCCGGACAGAAAGTGAGCGCTTAGGGAGGACTGGCGGGGAGGGGAGAGCACGACTCTCGACACTGCAAAAACCAGCGCGGCCGCACGCAGAAAACGCCGCGCGCGGCCGACGCGATCGAACGATGTTTACTGGCTCGCACCTTGGCCAATACCTGCCTTTTTCTGCGCGTCTTGCAAATCCTGCGGGTAGTTCGAGTCGTTCGCGCGGCCAGGCTGGTAGCCCGCGTCTTCGAGCTTCTTCAACTCGGCGTTCTTCTTCGCGCGCGCTTCCTTGCGGGCCTGCTTTTTCTGCTGCTTGGTCGGCTTCGCGGCGGAGGCGGCGACGCCCGCCGCGCCCGTGCCCGTGCCCGTCGAAGCGTCGTTTTGCGCAAATGCCGGCGCAGCCGCGCCGATGCCCAGCGAGGCCGAGGCGAGGAGGACGATCAGTTTTCTGGCGATGTGCATTTCTTTTCTCCTGTCGTAATGGCTTTACGATCGATTCCGCTTGCGCGGCCTGATTCGGATAAACCCGGTCGGATGAACCCGGCCCGATGCAGCGGGGCGGCCGGGTGAATCCAATGTACTCGACACGCACGTATCGCGCCTGGCAGGGTTGTAGAATCCGGCGGCATGCTCTGCCGTTGCGCAGACCGAACCGAACACATAAGGAGACCGGGATGTCCGTTGCTGCAACCGTCTATCGCGGCGATGTTGTCGAGAACACGCATATCGCGCATGTGGCCGTCGTCGATACGGACGGGGCGCTGCTGTATTCGTGCGGCGACCCGTCACGCTTCACGCTGGTCAGGTCGGCAGCGAAGCCGGCTCAGGCGCTCGCCGTTGTCGAGTCGGGCGCGCTCGAGCGCTTTGGTTTCGACGACGCAGACCTCGCGCTGATGTGCGGCTCGCACAGCAGCGAAGATCGACACATCGAACGCGCACGCCGCATGCTCGCCAAGTCGCAGGCAACGGAAGCCGATTTGCGTTGCGGCGGCCATCCGCCCATTTCGGATGCCGTCTACCGCGAATGGATCAAGCGCGACTTCATTCCGGGCGCAGTGTGCAGCAACTGTTCGGGCAAGCACGCGGGCATGCTGGCGGGCGCGCGAGCGATCGGTGCGGCGCTCGCCGACTACCATCTGCCGGAACATCCGTTGCAGCGGCTCGTGAAGCGCACGGTTGCCGACACCTGCGATCTGCCCGACGAAGGCGTGCAATGGGCTGTGGACGGCTGCAATCTGCCGACGCCCGCGTTCCCGCTCGACCGTCTCGCGCGTCTTTACATGAAGCTCGCGCGGGCCGCCGACGGGCATGTGTCGACGGATTCGAAAAGAGACCGGGCGCTTTCGCAAATCTATCGCGCGATGACGTCGCACCCCGAAATGGTCGCGGGCGAGGGGCGGTTCTGCACCGCGCTGATGGGCGCATTCGAAGGCGCGCTGGTGGGTAAGGTCGGCGCGGATGCGAGCTATGCGATCGGCGTGCGCGCGTCGGCGCAGACGGCGAAGCTCGGCGCGAGGGGCGCGCTCGGCATCGCGGTGAAAGTGGAAGACGGCAACTCGACGATCCTCTATGCGATCGTCGCGGAACTGCTGGCGAAGCTCGGCATCGGCGACGAAGCCGCGCATCGCGCGCTCGACGGTTTCCGTTTGCGCGCCATGCGCAACACGGTCGGCCTCGAAACGGGCCGGGTCGAAGTGGCCGTGCCGCTCGTCAAAGCGGGCTGAACACGACTAGCACGATCAGCACGTTGATAAGCGCGGCTAGCTCGACGACTGGCTACCGCTGTCATTGTCAGGCGGGTCGAACATCGCCTGGCATTTCGGCGACAGCTTGTCGTAGTGCTGCTTCATGCACGCTTCGATCTTCTCCTTGTTGGGAATATGGATCGCGCAGAACTTGATCGCGTCGTGCTTGCAGGCCTTGGTCTGCTCGTCGCGCGTAGCGGCCGTTCCG
Organism: Paraburkholderia steynii; assembly: GCF_900100565.1. Classification (NCBI taxonomy): domain Bacteria; kingdom Pseudomonadati; phylum Pseudomonadota; class Betaproteobacteria; order Burkholderiales; family Burkholderiaceae; genus Paraburkholderia; species Paraburkholderia steynii. The sequence continues at coordinate 142,962 of NZ_FNDI01000012.1, forward strand.
ACGTTCGCCGCCGCCACGCATGCGACCAGCAGAAGTAGCGGTTTGAGCTTCATTGCCGTGGTCCATGTCGAGTTGAATGCACGGGTTTTCCGGGCTGCCTTTGAGTAAAGCAGCCCGTCCACAAACGATCAAGCAAAAAACGAACCCAACGCGGCGCAGCGCACGCATGGCGACATCAGGCCAGCGCGATAATGGCAGCACGTCGTACTGCGTCAAAGCGGAAGGCGGGGCGTGCGCCCCATGCTATGCTTGCACAGCCCGCAACGGGAACGGTACAGCTATCCGCATTCGCACGGCCACAACAAATACATCATGGACTACCGGCATCTTCAGAAACGCAAAAGCCTGCATGCGCGGATCGTGCAGGAACTCGGCATCGAGATCGTCAGCGGCAGGCTGGCGCCAGGCGAACGTCTGCCCGCCGAAGCGACGCTGTGCGAAAAATACGGCGTGAGCCGTCCCGTGCTGCGCGAAGCGACGCGCGTGCTGGTCGCCAAAGGGCTGGTCGTTTCGAAGCCGCGCGTGGGCAGCGTCGTGCGGCCGCGCGAAGAGTGGCACATGCTCGATCCCGACGTGCTCTACTGGACGCTCAACAGCATTCCCGAAGGTGAGTTCTTTCTGTCGCTGATGACGGTGCGCCGCATCATCGAGCCGGCTGCGGCTGCGCTCGCCGCGACGGCGGCCACGGATGAAGATCTGGTGCGGATCGGCTCCGCGTACGACCGCATGGAGCACGCGCAAAGCGCCGGCGATCTGCTCGAACCGGACCTCGAATTTCACCGCGCGATCATGGCCGCGACGCACAACGACATGCTCGCGTATATCGGCAACATGATGTCGCTGGCGTTGTCGGAATCGATCAAGCTGACGAGCCGCCATCCCGACACGCATGCGCTATCGCTGCCGCGCCACAAGGCAATCCTCACCGCGATCCAGAATCGCGATGCATTGGCCGCGCGTCAGGCGAGCCTCGTGCAGCTGGAAAACGCGCGCGTCGATGCCGATACGATTCTCGGCATCGCCGCGCACAGCCTGAGCTGATTCGCTACGCTGCGTAGCGCGGCGCGTTCAATGCGAATGCGCCGGCACGTCCGCGCCACGACAACCCACCAGAAAGTCGAAATCGCAGCCTTGATCGGCCTGCAGCACATGGTCGATATAGAGGTTGCGATAGCCGCTCGCATCGGCGGGATTGGGTTGTTGCGACTCTTTCCATTCGGCAAGACGCGCAGTCATTTCCTTCTCGTCGATATCGACATGCAGACGGCCCGCGTCGCAGTCTAGCTCGATCCAGTCGCCGTTGCGCACCACGGCAAGCGGCCCGCCCGCGCGCGCTTCGGGCGCCACGTGCAGCACCACCGTGCCATATGCCGTGCCGCTCATGCGCGCATCCGATACTCGCACCATGTCCGTCACGCCCTGCGCAAGCAGCTTCGGCGGCAGGCCCATGTTGCCGACTTCCGCCATGCCGGGATAACCCTTCGGGCCGCAGTTCTTCATCACGAGCACGGAGTCCGCCGTCACGTCGAGTTCGGGATCGGCGATGCGCTTCTTGTAGTCATCGAAGTTCTCGAACACCACGGCGCGGCCGCGATGCTTCAACAGCGCAGGCGTGGCCGCCGACGGCTTGAGCACCGCGCCATTGGGCGCGAGATTGCCGCGCAGCACGCACAGGCCGCCGTCCTCGCGCAGCGGCTTCTCCAGCGGCCGGATCACTTCGTCGTTGTAGATCGGCGCGTCGATGCTGTTTTCCCACAGCGTCTTGCCGTTCGCGGTCAGCGCATCGGGGTGCGGCAGCAGACCCGCTTCGCCGAGCCTGCGCAGCACGGCGGGCAAGCCGCCCGCATAGTAAAACTCTTCCATCAGGAAACGGCCTGAAGGCTGAAGATCGACGAGCGTCGGCGTGCCGCGTCCGATGCGCGTCCAGTCGTCCAGTTCGAGCTTCACGCCGATGCGGCCCGCAATCGCCTTCAGGTGGATCGCCGCATTGGTCGAGCCGCCGATCGCGGCATTCGCGCGGATCGCGTTCTCGAACGCTTCTTTCGTGAGCAGCTTCGACAACCGCACGTCCTGCAACGCCATCTCGACGATACGCATGCCCGACAGATGCGCGAGCACATAGCGGCGCGAATCGACGGCGGGAATCGCCGCGTTGTGCGGCAGCGTGACGCCGAGCGCTTCGGCCATGCAGGCCATCGTCGAGGCGGTGCCCATCGTGTTGCAGGTGCCTGCCGAGCGCGACATGCCTGCTTCCGCCGACATGAACTCGTGAATCGAGATCTTGCCCGCCTTCACTTGTTCGCTCAGTTGCCACACGACCGTGCCCGAGCCGATGTCGCGCCCTTCATGCTTGCCGTTGAGCATCGGCCCGCCGCTCACGACGATCGCGGGCACGTCGCAACTGGCCGCGCCCATCAGCAGCGCGGGCGTGGTCTTGTCGCAGCCGGCGAGCAGCACGACGGCGTCGATGGGATTGCCGCGAATCGATTCCTCGACATCCATGCTCGCGAGATTGCGCGTGAACATGGCCGTGGGCCGCAGGTTCGACTCGCCGTTCGAGAACACCGGGAACTCGACGGGGAAACCACCCGCTTCATACACGCCGCGCTTCACGTGTTCGGCGAGCTTGCGGAAATGCGCGTTGCACGGCGTCAGCTCGGACCACGTATTGCAGATGCCGATGATCGGCTTGCCAGCGAATTCGTGATCGGGGATGCCCTGGTTCTTCATCCAGCTGCGGTACATGAAGCCGTTCTTGTCGGCGGTGCCGAACCAGGCGGCGGAGCGCAGTTTGCGGGGTTGGTCGGTCATGGTGTCTCGTTCAGTATTGTTCAAATATAGTAAGACTATATGCACGACTCGCGTCGATGTCCATTAGGGCTTACAAGCAAACTTTTGAAAAGTCTATTGTCGGCAGAATGTCTTAAATAGCGGGTACGTAGTGCGCTGTAATACTTCGTACACGTTGCCCAACTTGATAAATAGAATGACTTTTTGGTGTTGTGCATGGGGGAAAACACCAATCACAACCGTTCGGCTCCGCGCATATAGTTTGGCTAATTCGTCGGCGGCATGTTCAAAGGCGAGTCGGCAGCGTGATGAAAATGAGGAGTCTCAAATAGTGGCAATGTCGGGTAAACGCTTCTTCGAATCCCACGTTGTGCGACTCGCTCCGCAGGTCGACTCGATGTCGAATGCCGCACGCGTCGATTCATGCGAACTCGTACGCGTATTGAATACGCTTGCGTTACGCTGAGGCCGCTAACAATCCGTTAGTCCCTCGAAGCTCACTATATGAACAACAGACTTTCCATTGGCATCGTCGGCGTTGGCAAGATTGCGCGCGACCAGCATCTTCCCGCTATCGCCGCGCTCGACGGCTTCGAACTCGTTGCTTGCGCGAGCCGCAATGCGCAGGTCGACGGCGTGCGCAACTACAAGACCATCGAAGAGATGCTGGCCAACGAGCCGCAACTCGACGCCGTGTCGCTGTGCGCGACGCCTCAGGTGCGCTTCGATCAGGCGCGCGTCGCGCTCGCGGCCGGCAAGCACGTGATGCTCGAAAAGCCGCCCGGCGCGAGCGTGCATGAAGTGGACGTATTGCGCGCGATGGCGCGCAACGCGGGCCGCACGCTGTTCGCGACATGGCATTCGCGTTACGCGCCCGCTGTCGAAACGGCGCGTGAATGGCTCGCCTCGCGCACGCTGCAGGAAGTGCAGGTGCGCTGGAAGGAAGACGTGCGCCGCTGGCATCCGGGCCAGGCGTGGATCTGGACGCCGGGTGGACTCGGCGTGTTCGATCCGGGCATCAACGCGCTGTCGATCATCACGCACATGCTGCCGCGCGAAGTCATTCTGCGCGAGGCGACGCTCTCGGTGCCCGCCAACGTGCAGACGCCGATTGCCGCCGAACTCGATTTCATCGACGAAGCGGGCGTACACGTGCGCGCCGAATTCGACTGGCGTCATGGTCCCGTCGAGCAATGGGAAATCGAAGTGAAGACGACGGACGGCGTGCTGCACCTGAGCGAAGGCGGCAAGAAGCTCGCAATCGCGGGCAAGCCGGTCGAGCTCGGACCCGAGCGCGAATACCCGTCGCTGTACGAGCGGTTTCACTGGCTGATCACGCATGGCGAGCACGACGTGGATGTGCGCCCGCTGCGGCTGGTCGCCGATGCATTCCTGCTTGGCCGTCGTCACGAGGTCGAGCCGTTTCACGACTAGAGCCTGAGAGATGCGCGGGCCTGGTCGTCCCGTTAGACCTGTTAAGCGCTGATTCGAACAACCACAAGCAACGACCTGATCCAAGGAGACAAGCATGACCCGTAAGCTTAGACGCCTCACTTTGTCCGCGATGGCCGCCGCGCTGTTGGCCGCGCCGTTCGCCGTGCAGATGACCGCACACGCGGATACGCCGCTGAAAATCGGCGTGCTCGTGAAAATGCCGGAGCAGGCATGGTTCATCAACGAGCAGAAAGCGGCGGCGGCTTTGGGCCAGAAGGAAGGCTTCTCGGTCGTGAACATCGGCGCGCCCGACGGCGAGAAAGTGCTCGCCGCGATCGACAACCTCGGCGCACAAGGCGCGCAGGGCTTCGTGATCTGCCCGCCCGACGTGCGTCTTGGACCGGCGATTCAGGCGCGTGCAAAGCGCTACAACATGAAGTTCGTGACCGTCGACGATCAACTGGTCGACTCGACGGGCAAGCCGCTCGCGAACGTGCCGCATCTGGGTATGTCGGCGTTCAAGATCGGCAATCAGGTTGGCACGGCGATCACTGACGAAATGAAGAAGCGCGGCTGGAAGCCGGAAGAAGTGGGCGCGATCCGCATCACCGACTACGAGTTGCCGACGGCCAAGCTGCGCACCGACGGCGCAACGGAATCGCTGCTCGCCAACGGCTTCAAGAAGGACAACATCTTCGACGCGCCGCAAAAGACCACCGACGACGAAGGCGGCTTCAACGCAGCGTCGCCCGTGCTGTCGAAGCATCCGAACATCAAGAAGTGGGTGATCTTTGCGCTGAACGAAGAGAGCGTGCTGGGCGGCGTGCGCGCCACCGAGCAACTGCACATTCCCGGTTCGGACGTGATCGGCGTGGGCATCAACGGCGCGGGCGAAGCGTTCGCCGAGTTCCAGAAGAAGGAACCGACGGGCTTCTACGGCACGATCGCCGTCAGCTCGACGAACCACGGCAAGCAGAGCACGCAGAACCTCGTCGACTGGATCAAGTCGGGCAAGCAGCCGCCTGCTGACACGCAGACCACGGGCAAGCTGATGACGCGCGAGAACTGGAAGGACGTGCGTACGGAACTCGGAATCTGATGCAGTAGAACGGATGCAAAACACGATGAACGCGAATGACGCCGCCAACGCCACTAATGCCACTTACGTTGCTCCCTCGGAACAGCCGTTGACGGCGTCCGCCACGCATCTCCAGCTCGACGGCATCACCGTCGCGTTTCCAGGCGTGGTGGCGCTCGACAACGTGTCGTTCGACGTACGCGGAGGCGAAGTACACGGCCTGATGGGCGAGAACGGCGCGGGCAAGTCGACGCTGCTGAAGGTGCTGTCGGGCGTGAACCAGACGCAGGCGGGCGCATTGCGCCTCGCGGGTGTCGAACACAAGTTCACGACGACGAAGGCCGCGATCGAGGCGGGCATCGCGATCATCTATCAGGAACTGCATCTTGTGCCCGAGCTGACGGTCGCTGAGAACCTGATGCTCGGGCAGTTGCCGAACCGCTTCGGCGTGCTCGACGAGAAAGCGCTCGTCAAGCGCGCGATGACCGAACTGGAGCGGCTGGGCGAATCGATCGATCCGAATACGCAGGTGAAGAGCCTGTCGATCGGCCAGCGCCAGATGATCGAAATCGGCAAGGCGCTGATGCGCGACGCGCGCGTGATCGCCTTCGACGAACCGACCAGTTCGCTGTCCGCACGCGAGACGGAACGGCTCTTCAAGATCATCAATGCATTGCGCGCGCAGGGGCGCGCAGTGATTTACGTCACCCACCGGATGGACGAGGTCTACGAACTGTGCGACCGCGTCACCGTGTTTCGTGACGGACGCCGGATCGAGACCTTCGATTCCGTTGCGGACCTGGATCGCGACCGGCTCATCAGCTGTATGGTGGGCCGCTCGATTCGCGATGTGTATGGATATCGTCCGCGTACGGCGGGCGAGGTACAGCTTGAAGCGAAGCAGTTGATGGGGCCGGGGCTTTCCGCTCCGGTCTCCTTCACTGCGCGCAAGGGCGAGATTGTCGGCTTCTTCGGGCTCGTGGGCGCGGGGCGCTCCGAGTTGATGAAGCTGCTCTATGGCGCGACGCGGCCCGCAAGCGGCCATGTCGAACTGAACGGCAAGCGCGTGTCGTTTGCGACGCCGCGCGACGCGGTGCGCGCAGGTATCGCGCTGTGCCCGGAAGACCGCAAGCAGGAAGGCATCGTTGCGATTGCTTCCGTGGCCGACAACCTGAACATCAGCGCGCGCCGGCATTTCAGCCCGTTGAGCTTTCTGCTGAATGGCAAGCGCGAACGCGACCTGACGCGCGAGTACATCGACAAACTGTCGATCAAGACACGCAACACGGAAACCGTGATCGGCACGTTGTCGGGCGGCAACCAGCAGAAGGTGATCCTGTCGCGCTGGCTGGCCGAGCGCATCGACGTGTTTCTGCTCGACGAACCGACGCGCGGCATCGACGTCGGCGCGCGCGCGGAAATCTACGACCTGCTGTACGACCTCGCGGAAGCGGGGCGCACGGTGATCGTCGTATCGAGCGATCTGGCGGAAGTGATCGGCATCGCGGACCGCGTGCTGGTGATGAAGGAAGGGCGCATCGTCGGCGATCTGCCGAAAGCGCAGGCCACGCCCGATCAACTGATCAAACTCGCTTTGCCGCAGTAATGCAGCGCGCGCAACAACGCACCACGTAGACCACGGAACTGGAAGACCATGCAAACACCGAGCACACGTCCGGCGACCGAGCCGGCAGCCAATCACGCCGCCTCGCCCGGCGCGGCCGCGCACGCGGCGCGCACGTGGGACCTGATCAACAAGTCGGGCATCGTGATGGTGTTCGTCATTCTGTTCGCGGTGCTGTCGTTTGCGGTGCCCGACTTTCTGACGACCCGCAACATGCAGGGTCTGTTGCTCTCGGTCACGCTGATCGGCTCGATCTCCGTGACGATGATGTTCGTGCTGGCGCTCGGCGAAGTGGATTTGTCGGTGGCGTCGATCGTTGCGTTTTCGGGCGTCGTTGCATCGACGCTGATTACGGCGACGCATAGTGTGATGCTCGGCGTCACTGCGGGCGTGCTGGCGGGTGGCGCGGTCGGGATGGTGAACGGCGTGCTGATTGCGCGCTACAAGATCAATTCGCTGATCGTCACGCTCGCGATGATGGAAGTGGTGCGCGGTCTCGCGTTCATCACGTCGAACGGCGATGCGGTGATGATCTCGGAAGAGAGCTTCTTCGATCTCGGCGGCGGCTCGTTCCTCGGCATTTCGTTTCCGATCTGGAGCAACATCGTCGGCTTCGTGCTGTTCGGATTTTTGCTGCGCAAGACGGTGTTCGGCAAGAATGTGCTGGCGGTCGGCGGCAATAGCGAGGCCGCGTTGCTGGCGGGTCTGCCGGTTACGCGTATTAAGATCACGGTGTTCGTGCTGCAAGGGCTGGTGACGGGTTTCGCGGGTGTGATGCTCGCGTCGCGGATGAGTCTCGGCGATCCGAAGACGTCGGTGGGGCTGGAACTCGGTGTGATTTCGGCTTGCGTGCTGGGCGGCGTCTCGCTGACGGGCGGTGTTGCGACGATTTCCGGCGTGCTGGTCGGCGTGCTGATTATGGGCTCGGTGCAGGACGCGATGAGCTTGTTGAATGTGCCGACGTTTTATCAGTATCTGATTCGCGGTGGGATTCTGCTGCTGGCAGTGCTGTTCGATCAGTTCCGGCGGAGCAAGCGGCGCGTTTGAGGTTGCCGCTTACTCAAGAGGTTGCGCTGATCTGGAAAGACAGGTCAGCGCAACATGAACGACATCGCCGACAGGCAATTCAGCGTGCGCACCGCATGCTCGACTGACGGTGTCGAAAAGCGCAGCGTCACGCCGTCCACGCGTTCCAGTGACGGCATCTGCGCAAACAGATCGGCGAGCGCGGTAGTTTGCACGCGCAGTTCGATATGGACGGGGTCAGGCTTAAGGCGTTGCGCAACGGCTCGTCCTTCAAACTTCGCGACAACATCGCGTGCTGATTCTTTGATCGCGGTGCATGCACGATCCGGAGTTTGGGTCACACCGCTTCCGAAACCTGTCGCGTTCTTGGTGACCACGAAGGTTGCGTCCGGAAACATGGGCTGCGTCTCTTCGGCGAACACATCGTCGCCCGAAAGCAGTACAACGCTCGCGCCGTACTCGCGAGCCAATGCTCCATAGATCCCGGCTTCTCCCACATCGCGTCCGTTCATCGTTACGCGCGTAAAGGCAAAGCTGTTGATCGTATGCGCGAGAATGCCGCGACTTTGCGCCATCGCGTGATAGCCGATCATGAACACGAGTTGCGGCCCGTATTCGAGGCCCGCCATCATGCCGAGCGTGCGCGGCTTGCCGAGTATCACATTGGCGCGTGCGTCGAGCATGTCGGGCAACAGATTGCGAAAGCTGCCGTGCGAGTCGTTGACCCAGACGTCCGTTGCGCCACCCGCGAATGCGCCTTCGATCGCCGCGTTTGCTTCGAGCGTCATCCAGCGGCGCGCGCGTTCATATTCGCCATTGCCCGCGCGCGTCTGCTCCGAATTCACAACGCCTGCCACGCCTTCGATATCGACGGATATCAGTACTTTCATGCTGTGTGCCGTTTCAACAGTTGTTCGAGATCGGGTGCCGCTTCAAGCAGCGAAAGACGCGTGTGCGCGTCGCGCCCCGTGACCGAGGTGGATGACCACAAGGCATCGATGATTGCCTGCTCGACGCTCTGCGCGCATGCATGAAACAACGGATCGAGACGCGCGTCGCTGAGCAGCGGTGGCGTTGCGACGAAGTCGCCTTCATGCGGAACAGTCCACGCCGTTGAGAACGCGAGCGCGATATCGCCGCTGCCATGTCCGTAAACCGAACCGGTGCGCGCGAGACCCGCGGCGGCGCGCATCGACAGGCGCTTGAGCTGGCGCGAATCGAGAGGCGCATCGGTGGCGACGATCATGATGATCGAGCCTTGTTCGGGTTTTGTTGCCGTTGCCGTCGTGGCCGACTGCTTACGTCGATGCAGTTCGCGCCCAAGCGGCACGCCATCGATAGTCAACATCGGCAGTCGCCCGAAGTTCGCGAGTACCAACGCACCGACAGTGAAGTCTTTGCCTGCCACGTTCACCACGCGCGAGGCCGAGCCGATACCGCCTTTCAGATCGAAGCTCGACATGCCGCGACCTGCGCCGACGGAGCCACGTTGGAACCCGGATGCCGCCGCATCGAACGCTGCGACGTAGTGCTTGTCTTCAACGGCAAGCGCCTGAATATCGTTGAGGTAACCGTCGTTACATTCGAACACAAGCGGATTGACGGTCGACCAATCGCGTCCAATCTGCGGATTGCTGGCAATGGCAGCGCGAATCTGCGCCTGCGCGACAGCCGCGACGCCGAACGTATTGGTCAACGCAATCGGCGTTTCGAGCACGCCGAGTTCTTCGACCTGCACGAGTCCGATGCTCTTGCCGAAACCGTTTATCACGCTCGTAGCAGCGGGCACCTTGTGACGATACGGATCATCACGATGGGCACGAACCACGGTCACGCCCGTCTGTATCGGGCCATCGGCGAGCGTGCAATGCCCAACCGTCACGCCTGGCACATCGGCAATCGTGCCTAGCGGACCCGCAGACCACACGCCGACCTGCGGCATCGAAAGCACATTCATGGCCGGTCCAGCTTCGGATCGAGCGCGTCGCGCAAGCCGTCGCCGAGCAGGTTGAACGCGAGCACGGTCAGGAAGATCGCGAGGCTCGGAAAGAGGGCGATATGCGGCGCCGTCACCATGTCGGCGCGTGCTTCGTTGAGCATCGCGCCCCACTCGGGCGTCGGCGGCTGCGCGCCCAGGCCGAGAAACGACAGGCTCGCCGCCGTGATGATCGACGTGCCGATGCGCATCGTCAGATACACGACCACCGACGAAATCGTGCCCGGCAAAATGTGCCGCATGATGATGGTCCAGTCCGACGCGCCGATGCTGCGCGCCGCTTCGATATACGTCAGTTGCTTGAGCATCAGCGTGTTGCCGCGCACGAGCCGAGCGAACGCCGGAATGCTGAACACGGCGACGGCGGCGATCACGTTGATCATGCCATTGCCGAGAATCGCGACGATACCGATAGCGAGCAGAATGCCGGGGAACGCGAACAGCACATCGGCGACGCGCATCGTGATGCGGTCCCACCAGCCTTCGTAATAGCCCGCGAGCAAACCGAAGAGCGTGCCGATAATCGCACCGATCGCCACCGACATGAAACCCGCCGCAAGCGAAATGCGCGTACCCGCGACGATGCGGCTGAAGATATCGCGGCCCAGCGAATCGACGCCAAACCAGTGTGCGGCCGATGGCCCCGCATTCAACGCGTCGTAGTCGAAATAGTTCTCGGGGTCGAACGGAACGATATGTGGGCCCACAATCGATACGACGATCAGCAGCAACACGAACACACCCGCTGCGAGGGCGACATGCTGCTTGCGGAACTTGCGCCAGAACTCGCTCCATGGCGTGCGGATCGCAGGTTCTTCGTGGGTAGAAGAGACGGCGCGGGTGTTGTCGGCGGTCGTGCTCATGCGGGCCTCACTTGAAACGGATGGTCGGATTGATGACGGCGTACAGCACGTCGACGACCAGATTGATGACGATGAATTCCAGCGAGAACAGCAGCACTTCAGCCTGAATCACGGGGTAATCGCGCATCGCGACGGCGTCCACCAGCAGGCGTCCCATGCCCGGCCAGTTGAACACCACTTCGACGACGATCGAGCCGCCGAGCAGAAAACCGAACTGCAAACCCATCATCGTGACGACGGGAATCATCGCGTTGCGCAGGCAGTGCTTGATGACGACCCATTGCTCGGCGACGCCTTTCGCGCGCGCAGTACGCACGAAGTCCTCGTTCAGTACCTCGACGAACGATGCCCGCGTGAAGCGCGCCATCACGGCGGCGACAGCCGCGCCGAGCGTGATGGACGGCAGCACGTAGCTGCGCCACGAGCCATCGCCGACAATCGGCAGCCAGCCGAGCTTCACCGAGAATATTTCCATCAGCAGCATGCCGAGCGCGAACGCGGGGAACGAGATGCCCGACACGGCGATGGTCATGCCGAGCCGGTCGGGCCACTTGTTGCGCCAGACGGCCGACACGATGCCGATCGTCATGCCGAAGATCACCGCCCACACCATGCTGACGAGCGTGAGCATCAGCGTCGGCATGAAGCGCTCGCCGATCTCCGCGGAGACAGGGCGCTTGCTGCGCGTCGAGATACCGAAGTCACCATGCGCGGTGCGCGCGAAGAAGTTCATGAACTGCGTTGGCATCGGCTTGTCGAGGCCGAGATCGGCGCGCACGAGCGCGACGGTTGCATCGTCGGCTTCGGGACCGGCTGCGAGCCGCGCCGGGTCGCCGGGCAGCATGTGTACGAACAGGAACACGAGGCCGGCGACGATCACGAGCGTCGGCAGCAGGCCCAGCAGACGTTTGATGAGAAAATTCAGCATGAGAGCGATCCGCCATCGAAAAGCATGTGCTGCATGAAGCGAACGCGCTGGCCTCTGCGCATGAACATCGAGACCAGCGCTGTGCGAGCGATTACTTCAGCGCGATTTCATCGAAGTTGAACGAGCCGTCCGGCGCGACGTACGCGCCCGCAAGCCGCTTGCTGCGCGCGTACACGACCTTCTCCTTGACGAGGAAGAGCCACGGCGCGTCGGCCCAGATGCGCTTTTGCGCGTCGCCATAGAGCGCGGCCTTCTGCGTGCGGTCCGTGGTTTCGAGCGCCTTCGACAGATCGCTGTCGACGGTATCGTTCTTGTAGTACGCGGTGTTCACGAGCTTCGGCGGAATCGACGACGACGCGAGCAGCGGCGTGATGCCCCAGTCCGCTTCGCCCGTCGAGGACGACCAGCCGATGTAGTACATGCGCACGGGTGCCGTCGCCGGGTCCTGCGCGCTTTCGACCTTCGCAACGCGCTGGCCCGCTTCGAGCGCTTCGACGCTCGCCGTCACGCCTACTTGCGCCAGTTGCTGCTGCACGAACTGAATGGCTTTCTGCGACGTCGAGTTGTTGTACGCAGACCAGAGCGTCGTCTCGAAGCCGTTCGGATAGCCTGCTTCCTTCAGCAGTGCGCGTGCTTTCGCGGGATCGTACGGCCAGGGGCCGAGCTTGGTCGCGTAATCGACGCCTTCGGGAATCACGCCATCGGCGGGCACGGCGTAACCCGAGAACGCGACCTTCGCGAGCGCTTCCTTGTTGATCGCGTAGTTCAGCGCTTCGCGCACCTTCGGGTTGTCGAACGGCTTCTTCGTCGTGTTCAGGCTGACGTAGCGGTTGATGATCGACGGCGTGGCGATGATGTCGACTTTCGGTTCCGATTGCAGCGCGGCGGCCTGCTCGAACGGAATGCGGAACGCGAAGTCTGCTTCGCCCGTGCGTACGAGCGCGGCGCGCGTGTTGTTGTCGACCACCGGCTTCCAGTCGATCTCATCGATCTTCGGATATCCCTTCTTCCAGTAACCGTCGAACTTCTTCACGGTCAGATCGCCCGCCGGGTCCCACTTCACGAGTTCGAACGGGCCCGTGCCGACGGGGTGAAACGCGAGATCCTTGCCATACTTTTTCATCGCGGCGGGCGAGATCATCACGGCCGACGGATGCGCGAGCACGTTGATGAACGCCGAGAACGGCGCCTTCAGCGTTACCTTCACCGTGTACGGATCGACCACTTCCGTCTTCTCGATGCGGCTGAACATGTTGTAGCGCTTCAGCTTGTTCGCCGGGTCCGTCACGCGGTCGAACGTCGCTTTCACGGCGGCTGCGTTGAAGTCGGTGCCGTCCTGGAACTTCACGCCCTGGCGCAGCTTGAACGTGTAGACGCGTGCATCGGGGCTTGCTTCGTAGCTCGTCGCTAGCACGTTGACCAGCTTCATGTCCTTGTCGAAGCCGAACAGACCTTGATAGAACGACTTCGACACGGCTTGCGAAAGGGTGTCGTTGGCGTCGTACGGATCGAGCGTCGTGAACGTCGAATCGACGGCCATCACGGCCGTCGTTGCCGCGTGCGCGGCGCCCGACGCGAGCATCGCAAAGACCAGCGCGCCGCTCGTCACGAGCGAACGCAGGCGCAATGGTTGAGAGAAGAGAAGCGTAGTCATCGTTTCAGAACTCCACTGAGCGAGGGAACTGCCTGTTGTTATGCCGCTGGTCTGCGCGGCTAAGGGGTTGTTGCCGGTAATACTGTGTCTAGTAAGCGCCGCCAATCCGATGCGCGGCCACGAAATGATCCGGGCCCACGGCGACGAGCGGCGCGACGACGGGCTCGTTGTCGAGCGCGCGAATCGGGCTGGGCAACTCGTCGGCGGCGAGCATGCGCTTCGCGTGGCGGCGTGCAGGATCGGCGACGGGCACGGCGCCCATCAGCTTCTTCGTGTACGGATGCTGCGGCGACTCGAACACCGCGCGACGCGGTCCGATCTCGACGATCTGGCCGAGATACATCACCGCGACGCGATGACTGATGCGCTCGACGACGGCCATGTCGTGCGAGATGAACAGATACGCCACACCCAACTCGCGCTGCAGATCCAGCATCAGATTGACGATCTGCGCCTGCACGGAGACGTCGAGCGCCGACACCGATTCGTCGGCGATCACGACCTTCGGATTGAGCGCAAGCGCACGCGCAATCGCGATGCGCTGACGCTGGCCGCCGGAGAATTCATGCGGATAGCGGCGCGCGGCGTCGGCGGGCAGGCCAACCTTGTCGAGCAGCCACGCGACGCGCTCCTGCGCTTCCTTACCGCTCGCGACGTTGTGTACGAGCAGTGGCTCCATGATCGAGAAGCCGACCGTCAGGCGCGGATTGAGCGACGCAAACGGGTCCTGAAAAATGAACTGGATATCGCGCCGCAAAGCCTGCAACGAAGGGCCGGTGAGCGAACTGATGTCCTTGCCGTCGAACTCGATGCTGCCGCTCTGGCTTTCGACGAGCCTCAACAGCGAGCGCCCCGTCGTCGATTTGCCGCAGCCGGATTCGCCGACCAGCGCCAGCGTTTCGCCTGCATGCAGATCGAAGCTGACGCGCTCGACGGCATGCACGCGGCCTGTGAGCTTGCCGAACAGACCGCTGCGCACAGGGAAACGCGTGACGAGATCGCGTACGCGGAGAATCGGCTGTGCCTGCTTCGATGCTTCCGATGTCGTCTTGTCTTCGGAAAGCGCCTGCTGTGCATGCTCGCCGTCGAGCTTGAGCAACGAAAACTTCGCGGGCGCGTCAGTGCCCTGCATCGAGCCGAGCTTTGGCACGGCCGCGAGCAGCGCTTTCGTATAAGGATGCGTGGGCGCCGCGAACAGTTTCGCCGACTCGCCTTCTTCGACCTTGTCGCCGCGATACATCACCAGCACGCGATCCGCCACTTCCGCGACGACGCCCATGTCGTGCGTGATGAAGATCACGCCCATGTTCATCTCGTCCTGCAGGCCGCGTATCAGTTGCAGGATCTGCGCCTGGATCGTCACGTCGAGCGCGGTGGTCGGCTCGTCGGCGATCAGCAGAGACGGCTTGCACGACAGCGCCATCGCGATCATCACGCGTTGCCGCATGCCGCCCGACAACTGATGCGGATAGCGCGCGGCCACGCGGCGCGCTTCGGGAATGCGCACGAGATCGAGCAGACGCAGCGTTTCAGCATGCGCCTGACTGCGGCTCATGTTCTGATGAAGCGCGATCGCTTCGCCAATCTGATCTCCGACCGTGAAGACGGGATTGAGCGACGTCATCGGTTCCTGGAAGATCATCGCGATGTCCGCGCCGCGAACGGAACGCATGGTGGATTGCGACGCCCGCGCAAGATCGAGCACACTGCCGTTGCGCCGGCGAAACGCGATGCTGCCGTTTGCGATGCTTCCGCCGCCGTGTTCGACGAGGCGCATCAAAGCAAGCGACGTCACCGATTTGCCCGAGCCCGATTCACCGACGATGGCGAGCGTCTCGCCGCGATCGACGGTGAGCGACAGGTCGCGCACCGCGTTGAACGTGGTCTCGCCGCGACGGAACGCGACCGTGAGGCGATCGATATCGACGACGCGTTGCGGCGGCAGGCTGTCGAGCGGGCGTGGCTGGTTCGGCATGTTCGGCACGATGATTTCTCCCGGCATCTGAATCAGGGGATTGCGTAAGCGTGGCGGCGGGCTAGCGATAGATCGCCGTGACAGGCGTTTCGCCGACGCGCGCATAACCGCGATACATGCCTTCGGTGTTGAAGGGCAGTACGACGTTGCCGTGCGCGTCGACGGCGATCAGGCCGCCTCGTCCGTCGATGCGCGGCAAGCGGTTCATCACGACATCGTTTGCCGCTTCTTCGAGCGAAACGCCGCGATAGGCCATTTGCGCGGCGACGTCGTAGGCGGCGACCATTCGCATGAACATTTCGCCCGAGCCCGTGGTCGAGACGGCGCAGGTTGCGTCGTCGGCATAGCAGCCCGCGCCGATCAGAGGCGCATCGCCGACACGGCCCAACTGCTTGTTCGTGATGCCGCCCGTCGAGGTCGCGGCCGCGACGTGGCCGTACAGATCGACTGCGACTGCGCCGACCGTGCCGAACTTTTTGTTCGGATCGATGGGTTCGTGAGGCAGCGCTTCTTTGTTTGCGGACGATGCTTCTTGCGCGGCAAGCGCTGCGCCGTCATGGTCGAGCATCGCGCGCTGCTGCTCGCGCGCGAGTTGCCACTGGCGATAGCGCGCGTCCGTGTGGAAGTACGATGGATCGACGAACTCCAGACCTTGCGCCTGCGCGAACGCTTCGGCGCCTTCGGCCGTGAACATCACGTGCTCGCTGTATTCGAGCACGTGGCGCGCCGCGACGATGGGGTTGCGCACGCGCTTCACGCACGACACGGCGCCTGCTTCGAGCGTGCGGCCGTCCATGATCGACGCATCGAGTTCGTGCGTGCCCGCCGACGTGAAAACCGAACCGTGCCCCGCGTTGAACAGCGGACAGTCTTCGAGCAGCCGCACGGCTTGCGTGACGGCGTCGAGCGCGCTGCCGCCGTCGGCGAGCACGCGTTGCGCGGCGACGAGCACGGCGCTCAATTCGGCGTGATAGCGGGCTTCCGCATCGGAGGCCATCGACGCGCGCACGATCGTGCCCGCGCCGCCATGAATCGCGATTACTGCCTTGGTGGTCATTGCTTCTTCTTTGCCTGTTTAGGAGTGGGCCGCGTGGCGGTCTTCGAATGGGCGGACAGCGTGGATGTGTCGGTGAGCCACGGCAACACGAACTCGGTCATGTTGGCGGCGGCCTGCGCGGAGCGCTTCGCGCGGAACGCGACGGCATCGCACAGCGCTTCGATCACGGCGAGCACGGTCGCTTCCGATGTCGCGGCGAGACGCCGCTCGGCGCGGATGAAGAGCGAGCGCGTGGCGAGCGTGGCGAGCGGCGACGTCGGGCCGTCCGTCAACGCGAGCACGTCTGCGCCGAGGCTGGCCGCGCGGCGCGCGAGCTCGATCGTGTCGTCGACATAGCGCGGAAACGCGATGGCGATCACCAGATCGCCCTTGCCCGCATTGAACAGGCGGCGCGCCGCGTGCGTCGGTCCGCCGATCAACGCGAGCGACTGCACGTTGTCGTGATACGGCAGCAGGTTGTGCTCCATCAGGCTCGCGAGAAACGCGCTCGCGCCGGAGCCGAGGATGAACACCCGCCGTGCGGCGATGATCGCGTCGACGGCGGCTTCGGCGGCTGTGCCGTCGATCGTGCTGCGCGTCGTGCCGAGATTGGTGGCGGCCTGTTCGAGCGACGCGCTGAACAGTTCGTCGCCGTTGGTCTGCGATTCCTGCGCGGTGCGGAGGCGCTCGACGGGCGCGAGTGTCGCTTCGAAGCCGCGCACCAGCGCCTCGCGAAACGCCGGATAACCATCGAAGCCGAGCGCGCGCGCAAAGCGGTTCGCCGTCGCGATGGACGCGCCGACGGCCGTGGCCAGTTCGTCGATGCGCATGGTCGCGGCGCGGAACTGGTTGGCCAGCACGAACTCGCCCATGCGCCGGTGGACAGGCGTGAGGATCGGCATCGCGGCCGTGATGCGGGCGGCGATGACGGGCTCGGCGGCGGTGGGTGGGTTCTGACGGTGGCGGGACATGGGTGTCGGAGTGGATCTGTGAGGCTGAACTGGAATGAAAGTGAATTTACATGAAAATCATGTTGTGAAAATAAATTTTCTTCCAGATGGGGGTTTGTACGGAGGGATAGATACCGAGTGCTTTTGCAGCACCGGTCGATCGTTCAGATCAGATTTGGGGATGGCGCAGCACCGTGTGTGCTGCAATGGGACGAAAGAAGTGCTGCTAACGGCAGCGTGGGAAGTGGCCTCGCGGACAGGCAATGCCGCGTTGAAGGTAGATTGACCGTCGGCGCGCGTGTGCGTCGACGGCCGAAGCGCGGTTAGCCTTCGACCGGTCGAACCGCCGTGATTGACCCCGTCGTGATCGACGCAGCAGCCTTCGCTTTTGGCGTCGCCGCGGCCGGTGCGCTGGCGGCATTGGGCGCGCTCTGCTGTGGTGCGTCGCGCTTCACCGCTTCTGGCTTTGCATCCACGAGTTCCATCACATTGCCGCGCACGATGATCTTCACGGGATCGGTTTTCTTCCACTGCTTTTTCGGCACCAGCAGCTTCCACGTCGAATCGCGGTCGGGGTTGCGAAAGAATGCGACGACCCCTACGTATTGGGCATCTTCTTTCATCGGCTCGTTGATGCTCGCGCTGGCGTTGGGGCGCAGCACGACGTCTCGGGCTGCCAGCAGATCGGCCTTCAGCGCGTCCAGATCGTTGGTCTGCAATTGCGCGTACTCGAGTTGCTGGAAGTTCTGCGCATCCTTCAACTGGTACAGCCGCACGACCGTCGACAGCGATTGCCCGGCGGCATTCTCGTTCAGTGAAGCGCGGCTGACGAGATCGACGCTCATGGTCTTGACCTGAGTCGTGAAAACCCATTTCGCGGCATCCACCGTGTTATCGGACACCGCCTGAGTGAGTCCGCATCCTGCCAGTGTCAGCGCAGTCAACAGCAATGCGCTCATGCCCGGCGCGTTTATTTTCCTGTTCATGTTTTCGACTTCGTTTGAGGTTTTCTGTCGGTCAATGCATCGGCGGGCGATCGCCGCTGCTGCCCGTCCATACGCCCAGTTGCACGCGCGTTCGCCCGCTATTGCGGCTTGACATGCCTGCGCCGGCCAGCCGTGTCGTGAAGCCGAGCCGCACTTCATCCGCGCTAAGCTTCTGTTGCGGCATCAGATCGGGCGCGACCTGCATTTCCAGGTTCGCTTGCGCTTCGTAGCCAAGGTAAAAGCGCAGCAGCGTCATCACCTCGCGATGCCCGTTGTGACCAGGCAGCAGCGCAAGCACGGATTCGCGCGTGTTCGGCGTGAGCACGATGCGCACGCTGTTGCTCCTGTCGTAGAAGCCGCGGCCGAGCAGACAGGACTCGCCGAGCGCCGCCCGTTGATCGCCGTCCGTGTTGACCCAAACGGGATGAAATTCGTCGACTTCGACATCCGTATCGGGAACCGCGTGCCGAAGCACGCCCGCGAGCCCTTCGGCCGTACGCGTCTTCTGACCTGCGAGACCGAGCATCGACAGTAGCTTGCGCGTGCCGACCGCGCGCGCTATGTCAGGCGTGCCGATGCCGAGTCCGGCATAGCTGAGCAGGTAGCGTGAGACGTCGTCGGTGCCATCCTTTCTGAAGCCCGCCGGATAGCGATACTTGCGCCATACGCGGTAATACTGCGTGACGATGCGGTGATGGAACAGATCGAGAAACGCGGCGAGCGGTTCGGCGCCTTCCCGGTTCTGCGCGACCTCGTCGGCGAAGTACGATGGCATGCGGGCATCGACACCATAGAGCCCAAGAAAGGTCGTCACGACGGCAGGCGGTTTCAGCGGATCGTCGGAGTCGCTTTGGATCGCATCGATCTCACGACGCGGAAACCCCAGGCGTGCGCGCGAACGAAAGCGGACCGGTTCGTCGGTTGGCGAATCCGTTGTGCCAATGGGCGGGCGATCCGGCGCGGCCAGTTCGATGAGCTGGCAGAAGCGGAAGAAGTTCATCTGCGTCGCGTGATCGAGCAGTGCGGGCAGCAGCGGGTGCTCGGCCTTGGTGGCGTCGATGGCGTCGTTATGAGGGGATCGCGAAAGCGTGGAATGCAGGCCGTTCAAAACGGTGCTCCTTCACTCTTGGTGTCGGGCCATTCGATACGACGGCCCGTGGGTTGCGAGACGATCACGAGCTTCGTATAAAGGTTGAGCGACGCGTACAGCCCGAGGAACCGGTTCAACATGCCGCCGAACAGTTGCAGATCGCCGTCGCCCGCAAAACGGCCGCTGTCGATCGTCACGATAATCTCGATCCGTCCAGTCGTAGAGCGCAAGACTGCCGCGCAGGATTTCCGCGTTCAGCAGCGACAGGTAGTTCGGTGCGAGATGCGACAGCACGCGCCACTGGAAGCGGTCGCCCGTCGGCGGATAGACGGGCAGCGTCGGCGCGCACAGATTGCGCACGGCGCCGATGTTCGTGAAGCCGCCGCGCATGCGGTTGATGCCTGCTTCGCGCAGCGCCTTGCGCGGCAGCATGCCGTTGGTGCCCGTCACCGACAGCGACAGCGTCTCCTTCGGCAGCGCGTCAGCCCGTTCCCATACGTGTCCGCCGAGCACCAGCCATGTATCGAACCGGCCCGCTGGCCCACGCCGCACACGGGTATGGAAGTAGCGCTCCGGCGTTTCGTGGCGCAGCATGCCGCCGCGATGACGAAACGCCGCGAAAGGCACGTACTCGAAGCGCTGGCCCGTGCCTGCTTCGAAACCCTGGACGGAATCGACGGAATAGACTTCGACGCTCGCGCCATATTGCTCGCGCGCGTTCACGCGGTATTCGGTCTCGAACTGCGTGACGGTGATGGGCGCGGCTTCGAGCGCAAACAGATTGATTATCGGCGTGCAGTAGAGGCGCACGTTGTCCGCGTTGAAACGCATGTCGTCGGGGTACGGCTGAGCCAGCACGATCTCGACATCGAAGTGGCTCGCGGAAGCGGGAATCGCCTGAATGTCGAGACCGACGAGGTCGACGAACATGAACTTCTCGGGGAACGTGAAGTATTCGAGCAGCAGCTGATAGCCACCGAATGCGTTATCGGCTTTCGGCCAGAGACGCTCTTCGACCGCGAAGCCCGCGGGCTCGATGCGTAGGCCGGGCACGAGTTGCGGCACGCCCGGACGGTCTTGCGGGAAGCCGGGCACGCGAATCTGCATGGCGAGCGGTGCGGCCGTCAGCGCGGCATACAGCGAGAGCGCAACGGGGCGGTCGGCGTTGAGATAAAGACGCAGGCGCGGCACCTGGAGTTGTTCGCGCCGCGCCTGCGGCTGGAGTTCCAGCCGAAGCCGGATCACGGAGCGGCCGTCTTCGCGCGCATAAGTGTTCGCTTCTGTCAGATGAAGCGGGTAGAGATCGACTGGCTGCGTCGTCCGATAGATGCATGCCTCGTCGTCGTTACCCATTGGCTCGGACAGCGCTTCGAGCCCGGCGGGCAGCGTCTCGTGCTTCTGCAGCGCGCCCGGCGTCGGAATCATCTCCAGAATGGATAACGACGGGATCATGCGCAGATAGTGCGGCCACAGCATGCTGACGAGACCTTCCGTCAACTCGGGCAGCTCGTCGTCGAGCTTGTGACGCAGACGTGCCATCAGAAACGCGAAGCCTTCGAACAGGCGCTCGACGTGAGGATCGCGATCGCCGATGCGATCGATATTGAGCATGCGCGCGCGATCAGGAAACGCGTGGCTGAATTCCTTGCCGGCGTCGCGCAGGTAGCGCATTTCCGCTTCGTAGTAGCGGAGGATGTCGCTGTCCTTGGTGGGAGAACTCATTGCAGATGGGTGTCCGTGTCCGGTTAGTCAGCGGTTGAGGCCGTCGCGCGATCAGGCCAGCGCGACGGCGCGTGCCGGATCGATTGCCGTCAGTTCGGCCGTCAGCGCGTCGATTCGCGCGGCGAGCGTGGTCTTGTCTGCGTCCTTGCGGTTGACGCGGATTTTCAGCAGATTCAGCAATTGAAGTTTGACCTCGAAAGCGAGCGACGGCTCCCATGTGGCAAGCTGAAAGCGCCGTGTGAACTCGTCGAGCGATGCGAGCAGATGCAGGGCGGTGTCGGGGCGCTGCGCCCGTTCTGCGACACGCGCCATCACGAACTGACGAAGGAAGTGTTCGCGTTCGCCATGCTCGCCGCCGTGGGTGGGCAGACGTTGCAGCCATGAGAGCGCGGCTTCGATGCCTTGGGTCGTCGCGAGGTCGTACGCCTGCGACTCCGTCTCTGCCCAGTCGTTGTCCGCCGATCCGACACTGATCGGCGCGACCATCTCACCCTTCTCGACGTCGCGCACCGTCGCGTGACGCGCGATCCATTCGAGCGTGGTGTCGTCGGCGAAAGGCGAGCCGTCTGTGAACGACTGACGCTCCAGTCCTGGCAGACGCTCAAGCATCAGTGCGCAGTCGGTTGCGACGAGTTCGCGCACGCGTGCGTATTCGCCGCCCGCGTGTTCCTGCGCAGTGAATGCGTAGTACTGAGGTCGAGCCAGAAATGGTTCGCCCCCTCCGCAAACGCACTCTCGATGCGTTCGAGCAGTTCGGGCCATTGCTTTTGCAACAGCAGCCGTTTCAGGTTTGCGCGCAGTTCCGCGCGCGGCGCGACGAGCCGCGTTTTGCCGCTCGCCTCGTGAGGCGGTACTTCCGTGAGCGTGTCCCAACGCACGCATCGCATCAACCGGTATGCGGCCAGATAACCATGCGGTTGCTCGCGAAGGAATTGCGCCATATGCCGGGCGCGGTCGAGCAGATCGCTTGTCGAAGCGACCGTTGCGCTTCCTTCAAGCGTGGCGGAAGGGATGCTGCTGGTGGCCACCTTCGATGCCGAAGGGCCAGGAA
The DNA here is from genome assembly GCF_900100565.1 of Paraburkholderia steynii. Classification (NCBI taxonomy): domain Bacteria; kingdom Pseudomonadati; phylum Pseudomonadota; class Betaproteobacteria; order Burkholderiales; family Burkholderiaceae; genus Paraburkholderia; species Paraburkholderia steynii. Next base: position 165,165 of record NZ_FNDI01000012.1, read on the forward strand.
CGCCCGGCGCAACATCTGATGGTTGCGGTGTTTCGAAGCGGTTCTCGAAACGGCGGAACAGTGGTTCCAGAGCCGGGCGCGCGGCTTCCGGCCATTGCGACGTGCGCTCGACGATCAGCGCGAGCGCCGAGAGCGTACGCTCGAGCAGCACCCCACTCAGTCCGTGTACGCGATCCAGGCGATCGGCGAAGGTCGTTCCGGCGAGCCATTCGAACGCGGTCTTGCGTGTGGCGATGCGCCCGGGCAGCAACGTTTCGCCAAACCGGTCGACGAGCGCCGATAGCAGTTCAAAGCCAGATGCCACGCCTTCCGCGCCGTCGCGACGCATGCGGCCGTAAATGTAGTAGGCGGCGACGCGTACGTCCTTGGCGCTGTGTTTGAGTAACCGCTCGGCGGTATCGACGATCTTCGTGTCGTCGATACCATCGAGTTTGGCCACTTGTTCCTTGATGGCGAGGAAATCGTCGTCGTAGGCGGGATCGCTGCCCGTTGGGATGTCTTCGCTGATGGGCGCGAGCCAGTCGTCCCAACGCGATTGCGTCGAGCGCGCGAGATCGGAAGGCGCGCGTGTGCCGAACAGCGCGTCGAGGAGATTCGAGAATTTCATTGTTTTTTATTGGGCTGTTCTTCGGTTCCGCTCAGCTTTGCGGCAGTGGTGTGACCGCGCGTTTGCCTGCTTCAAGCGCCGCCTTCGGCAAAGGCGGCGGCCCGTTGTCCTTCGCCAGGTTCGCCGCGCCTGGTGAGCGGCTCACGAAGATGCGCGAAGGCAATACGAAGCCCTTGAGCGCAAGCAGTTCGAGCGGACCCTTGCCCACGTCGGTGCGCATCATGTAGCCCAGCGCGTGCGTGTCGCTGCCCAGCGCGGGCTTGCCGGGCTCCTGCGCGATCAGCGTGTCGATGTCGTAGGCCGCGTCGCTCGCAGACTTCGCAGCCGCCGGCCTGATTTCCCGCACGAACGGCGAGGCCTGCCAGGTCAGCATGTACGTCGCGCTGTCGACGGGTTCGACGCGCGCGCGTTCGAGCATCCGCACAAATGCCCAGCGACCGTCGAACTCCAGGCTGCGGTTCGTGCCCGCCTTCTCCGTCTGCCATTCGAGGCGCGTGCCCGTTTTCTGCGGATCGTTCGACGGCCAGTTCATCGGTTGCCAGGTTTCCTGCTGGTTGAAGTAGTGCAGCTTCTGGCCATCGACGGTGAGCAGCGTATCCGTGATGCCCGGCGACGGCACCGGTTTGAACTCGACGCGATACTGCGGCTCGCCCTGCGCGACCAGGTGCCCTGCAATCCGTTGCAGCGTGTTGATAGCGGTAAGGAACGAAGGATCGAAGACAAGCGACGACGTCGCCGTAGTGACGGGCATCCACTGTTCGCCCTGCAACTCCAGCACGCCCGCGAGCTGGCTGGCGAGAAACGCGGAGATCAGGCCGCCTTGCGGTCGCAGGAAGCGCGCGAGTTCGGGCAGCGAGGCGTCGTTGGCGGTGCTGGCGAAGGGATAGCGGCCCGCGAACGAGCGGTTCCATGCCGAGACGATGCTCTGCTGCCAGGCTTCGTTCAGGCTTGCCTGCGCGGGTTGAAGGACGGTCTGCAAGGCCTGCGCGACAGGGCGCACGAACAGCGCATCGCCCATCCCCGCCCATTGCGCGCCGAGGCTCGCGGCGATCAGGCGCGCGTAGGACTGGGTGTCGGCGAGTTCCGAGCCCTTGCCCTGGAAGAGGGTTTGCGCGACCTGTCTCGCCTGCGCGTCGGCGTCGGGGCTGTCGCCGATCTGCTGCAGGCGTAAACGCAAGGTCGTGACGCGTTCCAGGTAGCGCTGCAGGCTCAGGTCGCTGTAGCTGGCCGCTGTCTTGTTGCCTGATGATGGCGCGTCGCCGTCGGTGCCCTGTGCGACGAGGCGTAGCACAGGGCCGAACGATGGTCCGAGCGGTCCCGCGGGATCGGGGCGGGCTGCCTGAGGTTCATCGGTCTTGCTGCCGCCGAAGATGTTCTGCGCCTTCGTGACGAGCGTGTCGGACAACGAGGTCCTTTGGGCGCCGGCACCGCCCTGATACTCGAGCGACTTCATCAGCGCGATCAGTGGCGACTGGCGCGCGTCAGCCATGGCCTTGAGCTGGCCGATAGCGGCGGGCATCGACGGTGCAATCTCCCACTGGATCGTGTTCGTGAAGGCCTGCCAGTGTTCGGCGTAGTCGGCGAAGTAGTGGCTGGTGAGTGCGGCCTTCAGGGCCTCGGGTGATGAGGCGGTCTGCGTTTGCTGCGTTCCGCTTGTTGTGCTGGCGCCGGCGAGCACCCAGTCGCTGGTCGTGCCGTTGTGTTTTGCAGCATCGTCGATGGCCTGCGCGATCGTGCCTTCCCACGCCTCGCGCGTGAATACGCCGGGGACCGAGGCTGAGGTGCGGAACAGGCCGCGTGTGTCGGTGCCTGCGGTCAGAGAGGCGAGCGTCTGGTCCGGATACTTCCTGCCGACGGACGCGACGATGTCCTGATAGATCGTGTCTTCGGAGTTCTTCACGCCGATCACGGCGAGCAGTGTCTGACGCGAGCCGTTGATGAGGTCGTCACGGGCATCGATGTGCCATTCGGGATGCTGCTTCAGATGATCCGCGTAGAAGCCGAGCAGACGCTGCGAGAGATCGAGCTTCTCGCCTGGCGGCAGGTCGGCGGCCATGTTCCAGTAGTGCGGCAGCAGCGGCGTCATGAAGGACGGATCGGCGTGAGCGGGGTCCGACATCATGAGGTAGGTCTTCAAGGTCTTGTGACCGTCCTGCGCAAGCTGGCTCGTCTGGTTATCGAGCTGGGTGGTCTGCATCTGGTTCAGATCGACCAGTTGCGCTTCGAGGTTCTGCTGTACGGGTGTGATCAGCGTGTCGCGGGCGGCGCGTGAGTAGGGTTTCCAGGCGGCGGCGAGTGTTTGTGCGTCGTGGTTCAGGCCGAAGCGGGTTAGAAGCGGCGCGTGGTGCTGGACGCGGTCTTCGTACAGTGCGATGCGTTGCTGGAGTGCAAGCAGGTTGCGTAGACGCGCGGCGGAGTCCTGTGCGGTGTTCAGGTTGCGCACGGCTTCGCGGGTGAGGACGAGGTCGTGGGCGTTGGTGGCGGCGGAGAGGAGCAGGCCTGTGGTCCATAGTGCGACTGCGCCCAATACCATTGCCGAGAAAACCGTGACGGGGTGCAGGCCGATACGGTGGCCGCCTGTGCGGAGGGGCGTCGGTGGCGAGGTGGTGCCAGAGGGCGAGATCGAGGCCGGGCGTCGTCGCGTCGGTGCTCTCAGCCCAATCCGACTGCGCGCGGGAAGCGAAGAATACCCCGCGCACGTTGATTGCGCGGCGCTGGCGGGAGTTAATGCCCGCGATCCACGTTGACAGCGGCGTGATGCGGTCATCGAGGTATTGGGATAGTTGGCCTGTGTAGCGATTGTTGGCGTCGCTTGCTACCTGCGCGATGCTTACATCGGCGAGTCGCGTGTTCAGCGCGTGAAGCGCGGATTCGATTGCGCGTGCGCTGGATGCATTCTCGAACTCGCAGCCGATGAGGGGCGGCGCGGCAACCGCCTTGGTCGTGAGTTCGGCATAGTCGAGCACATACACGGGCGCGGACCAGCGTAGCCGCGATGCGATGTGCGTAAGCTGGATGCCGACGGCGTCGGTGCCACGGCCTTGCGTTGAAGCGTTGGACGCGGCATCGCTGACGAGCACGATCGCGTCGACCGGGCGGCGACGCCGAATCTTGTATAGCTGACGCAGCCAGGCGCCGTCGGGACGGCCGTCGGATGCAGGCTTTTGCCAGAGTAGGACGGCGTCGTCGGTGATGTGCCAGCACTGGTTCTTGAATTCGGGGACGAGGCTGGTGATAGCGGTGTCGTTGCCGGTTAGCAAGAGCCAGGGACGGCGATAGCGCCAACGGAGGCCGTGCTCGGCCCGCAGTTCACTACGAAGTGGTTTAAGGACGTCCGCGGACGATTTCTTCACCTCTTTGGTAGCGACGATGCTTGCCTGCGTCGTACCCGCCATCTCCGGCTTGTGAAAATGCAGCCATTTGCCTAAAGTGCGCACAGCGTCCGACCACCGGCCCAGATGGTCGAACGACACGATGATTGCCAGCACCAAGGCTGCCAACGCCACGGCTCCTAACGCGACACTTCGGGCTTCAGGTGTCTTGATGCCCGCATAGTCGCCCCAGATCATGATTGCCGTAGCGACAAGAAGTGCAAGGATTAGTATCGAGACGAGGTCTATCTGAAGCTTCTTCATTATTCGGAAAATATCTTCATGACGATGCCGCGCGTCTGCGGGAGATACGAGGTACCGTCAACGTGGAGCAGAAATAAGACTGCTTTGCGATCACTCACTCAGACATCCACGTACGACGTGTACTGAGAAGGAATCAGCAGTGGGCTCGGATTGCACAGGCAGACACACAGATCGTCGCTCAACGCCCCCTCACGGCCATCGGGTGCAGTCATCGAGCGGCGCGGCCCGACACAGACAATGCGCCCCATTGTTTTGCAGACCGGACACCATACCGGGTCATTTTCGTAAGCCTGGTCACGACCATCCACCTTGTCGTTTGCATCGCCGCCTTCGACGACTCCTCCCGCTGTGGTCTTGTCGCCCCTCAAAATGTCGTAACGTCGTACCACGATCAAATTCCCTATACATTATTAAGTTTCCCGGCTTGGGTCGAGTGACTTCAGATCGCATCACCCGCGTCATATTCTTAGAAGCCGGTAGGTGTCCACTACATCGCCCCTGGCCTCAGGCGCATGCTGTTGAGCAGCGTGTCCCATATCTGTATCGCGCCAGCTTCATCAACCGGTGAGGACGCCAGTTCCACTGGCATCGTGCTGCTCGCATTTGATCCAAGAATCAGCTGGATTTCGGTGTGCGGTTGTGCCACCGAATTGGGTTACCTGGTGCCATCAGATAGAACCGGAATATCTGCATCTGGCCTTCTCTGATAGAAAACAGTACTTCCTCTGCATCCATGCCAGCGATCCGGCGCTTGTCGTCACGCACGATTTGCACACTGTTGCCATAGCCTTGCGCGCTCAATTCCTTGCGCAGGTCGGGCAACGTTCTGAGCAAAGAAGACTGCTGATCCACATCCACTGCATCGCGCATGTGGATTGCCAAAGCAGAGGGTCGTCCGGGTTGTAGCACGATGGTCTGTTTAGCCACTTCGCTGTTGCGCGCGGGTCCGCCGATCAGCGCCCCATTGACGCAGAAGCCGCGCTCGGTGGGAACGGTCCAATTTTCACGATAAGTGATATTCTTGTACTCATCGATGGTGAGCTGGATGGACTTCTGAATGTCGCCTGGCCTAACTGGCGATGTCATGGTTAGCATCGTGCTGCCGGCGAGTACATATCCCTCTGCTGTAAAGGAGTAGTCCGCTTTCCCTTTGTTTATGAAAATCAACAAACGGGAATTCGGTGTCGGAGATACGGCCTTCTCAAGCCATGGAACCGAAATTACTTTAATTCCGTTGTCCCCGTTTCGCATCATCTCATCAGTAATATCCAGAGAGACGGTCCGGTTTTTTGTTCGCAACTCATTTTCGCGGACGCTAACCTTATTCTGGAACGTGCCGGGATTGACATCATTGGTGATCACGATCTCGTCGCCCCAATATTCGTAGCTCTCTGAACTTAGTTTGCTGCGCGCAGGGCGATCGATTACGAAACGGCCGATACACCACGGACGCTGGTTGGCAAGCATGGAATTGGTTGTCGTAACAAGCTCCAAAGGGGCCGTCTGCGCGCATGCAGACAGGCCACACATCAATAGAAAGAAGGCGGCGCGCAGCGTGCGCGAATGGATTGGGTTTAGATTCATGCGGCTTTGGTCTCGATGCTGTGCGCGATCTGGGCGATACCGTAAAGCGTTGCCCAGCGCGTTCATGCGAAAGTCCCTCAGCCAATCCTGGACTCACGATGTCGTCATTCGCAGATTTCAGTACGGTGCAATCGACTTGGTCGTCCTGGCCGACAAAAACGATCTGTGCCGCGGTTTCCGCGTCCAGCGATGACGTAGCGCAAGCCAACGCCAGCCACGGTGAGGCGATACCGGCGTGGCCGACGGTTGTATCGAGATCCGTCGTGTGTGCGGACAATCCGAGCTTCATTGCGGGTTCGCGTAACGCACCGGCTCGCGTTGCGTTCAGCCCCGTTCGCCAGCCGTGGGTGATACATGACGGCTCGACATTGGCCCATCTAAGGGCATGTGATAGCGCATCGACTGGTTGATTGACCGGGCCTCGTACCGGACGATGCAGAGTCGCCACACGTGCCGTCTTGTGCTGCCGTGCTAACGATTCCGGCAAAAGTAACACCGCAGCGCCGCCCTCCGACGTACCCGGCGGCGGGGTGCCTGCAAGCAGTGGATGCAGCTGAACGGCAACGAAAAGCGTGGCACGCAAGTTAGCGTTGCATAGGATCTGGTCCATCCAGCTGTCGAGCATCATGAGGTCGACGGGCATATCCGTCGCAGCAGCTATGTCCGATGTCCGAAGCGATCTGGCGTACCAGCGCTCTCGCCATAGACTCTCGTTTTCCTCGCGCGTAAATCCGTTGGATGTGGAAAGACATATAGTCAGGGGGATGTGATCAGGCAAGACCTGAATATGGGGCGACAGTTCGTCGAGGAGTTCGTCGAATATCCACGCCGTGACGAACCGGCGACGGTTGCGGTCGTCAATAGAACTGCCGGACGTGGTACGCATGCCAGGGATAACGAACCAGCGCGCTTTCACGGGTTCACCGTCTTGCGCGATCGGGTCTTGTGTTTTCAGAACCACTGAGCCTTTCTTTATGCCATCAGTAGTGTTCTCTTTACCATCGCACGAAAACCGATGAGCCGCGCCTATCAAGACCAGGGGAATGCTTGCGGCCCCGAATACTCGCGTGTTGAGTTCTTGCACCGCTTCATTGCTCAAGGCAGCGTCGAGTTTGTGGCCCTCATACGCGCTGTAGCGGCGCAAGACTACCAATGCCGGAATCCCCAAGGGAAACAGCACGAGACAAGTCCAAAATTTCCATGTTTGAGTTGGCAGTTCCTTCGGCCAGAAAAGCAAAGCCAAAAAGACTCCAACCAGAACCATCACGAAAAATGCGACTGTCCAGACGAATCGTGACGGCGCATTGTTCGGCGAGGCGACGTTTGTCGGTAACAGCTTAAAATCAACGGCCATGACTTAGCTCCGAGACGTACCGGACACGTCGCTGTGGTGCGGCACGCCGTCCGTCGATAGGCTGGCGCGCGGCGAGTACGCTACGGCCTGTCACGCAGAGCCTCCCCGATTGCTCAAAACACGGATCACGATGCTTTCGACATCGTGGCTCTTCTGGACCGCGGTTCGGCCCAATTCGTCGGTGAGACCTTTGATGCGGGTGCCGTCCGCACGCACGATTTCGTATGGCTGATGTTTCAGTAGCTCGCCTGTAATCTTGTTGCGAAGGACATAGGGGTCGTTGAACGCCGTCTTGGAAAGGGTGTTCATGTGCTGCGCCAGCGAAGACGGTCCTTGCCTGCTGAACGCAGCCGACCTGATGGTGCGATCGCCGCGCGTGCCATCTTCGATACCGGTAGACGACAGCCGAATATAAGAGCCACCGCACTTCAGAAGAAGTTCCTCTTTCGCCTCAATGACGACGCGCCCATTCACACTCGTGGGTGTCATGTTCTTGTCCGACAGCAGACGCATCTCATCGCTTTGTGCCTGAATTTCAACCGTTCCCTTCGCCGCAAACAGCCGAGACCAAGCTTCTGCGCGAACACGGACACAGCCTCTCCGGCTGCGATCGTAAAGCGCTTCAGTACGCTGAAGTCCGCATGCCCTCCAGCCGTTCCTGCATCAATGAAATGCCGTCCAATAGCATGCGTTTTCAAGTGCGGATTCATGCCGTGTCCTTTTTATGCCATTGAGCAAACTGCGCAATCTTGACAATTGCGTACATCGTGGCGTAAAGCGACCGATGGTGCTTGTTGCTTGTCGTCATAGCTGCCCTGGTCGCAACCAAAGATGCTCAGCGTACCTGGCAGTGCCTCGTCCGTTCGCAAAGCTTGCTGAAAGCCCGGGCCGCGCCCGCATAGGATGGGACGGTACCGTCCCCCGAGCAATCGAGGGCGCTTGGGGTAAATTGGAGCCTGGATGTGGTTGTCGGCGCCCTTTTGCGGTCGTCTCGCGATACTGCAATCTGTGAAGGGTTCAGATCGCGAACGCTTACACATTCCCACGCGATTTTCGCCAAGTGACAGGTCGCTGAAGTCCATGACACTTCGAGTTCTATCAGAAGCCGTTTGGGCGTGGTCGGAGCGTCCTCGATACGGCATCCCACAACGCAACGACTTCGCCTTCGCTCAGCGAAGCCTTATTAATATGCTCACGCTGCACGTTATTCAACGATCCTGTATTCATATCGAGAGTTACTAGCGGAGTCTTGGGACTCCCGATCTTCGAATTTGCCTCCAGCGTCAGATGATGACCAGGTATATCCAGCGTCGTCGTTCCCGCCATTAGCCATTCTTCCGCCTGCATTCCAGTTAAATTGACCTGCCTTTTGCGGATCGTTCGACCATCGTTATGCTTGAGAACCTCATTAATACTGCTTCCGCGCTCCAAGAGGGTTGTGGATTCCTGAATATCCGAATCTGTCTGGAGATCGAAGCTCACGTCAGGTGAATCGCGCAATACGAACTGCATCGCCACGTTTTCTTGGGCTCCAGCGTTGCCAGGCAAGAACCCGCCGCGGATACAAACTCCCGGTTCGGTCGGGATATCATTCTCCGGGCGACCACGAACCCTTGCTAGAAGATCAAATATTGCGTGAGATTTCTCTGGCACGTCATTCTTTATGATCATCTGCTTGATGGACGGCTTATCCTTGAACTTCGACCTGGTGAAGTCCACAGCCTCAATCTGCAACTTTATCTGATAGCCTGAATCCCATTTGTAGGCTTCAATGACCCGGCTAGCATCGCTCGGGTCCGTCTCGCTCTTCAGGTGGACAAAGTACCGTGTCCCTTTTTGCTGGCCCTCTCCGTGCTCGTACAAGAATTGATATCCCAATACGCTTTTTGTCGATTTAAGGGCTGCTTCGCGTGCCTCCATTGCCCTAGCATATTCATGCTGAGTCAACAGTGTTGTCCCAATGGAAACACCTTGAATTTCGACGCGCCCGAAAGTCAGGACGTCATGTGGTACATCGATCAGATAGCGGCCAACGCAATGTGGATCAAGCTTTTCCGTAAGTTCATTCACGACGGTTTTCTCCTGCGGTGTCAGGTGCGTAGCTCTATCACATCCGGTCAGGCACAGCACCGGAGTTGCAATTAACAGTAATGCCAGCAATCTCACGTTTTGTACGCCATATCGGTATATCTAACGGTGTAAGCAATCTTGGTGATTGCCCACAGCGCGAAGAGTTGCTGGGCACGTTCCTTGTATGCACCTTCGTGATCAACACCAGGAAACGGCACGCAGGCTTTAATTCGCCGACCGGGGGCCTGTCCCGAACGTATTGGCACGGTACCGTCACCGTTGTCACCTGCCGGTTGGAGATCAAAAATTGCGAGATCTGGCCTACCGTCACTAGCAGATTGGAGACCAACATATCCTTTCCCATCACCGGAAATCACGCTCCCGCCGAGTGGATCGTCCAAGCGTAGCATTCCGCCTCGAGACTCATAAAATGGTGCAATCCGGCGCTTCCACACGACATCTCCCCATGTACTGTGCGCTGCGTCATCACCATAGAAAGCATATGTGTTGCCGTGATACTGGCCATTTCGATCTGGTCCTGCGAGCGCGTCATGAAAAAATAGTACTTCATTATTTATGAGCTTTTCATACGCAACCCAGTCTTGTTCTATAGTCAGTTTTCGTTTGTCTAGCGGATTGATCAGTTTGTCATCACATAGGCTCCACCATGCACCCCGCTTGACGTAAATTTCACTGTATGGGTCCATCTTAGGAAGTAGAGCCAGTTGTCCACCGTCTTTAATTTTTAACCAGGCCATTCCATACTCAGGACTGGGAAGCAACTGAAGAGGTCCGGGAGATTGGGCAAATACGGCCGTCATCTGGGCGGAATCCGATCCCAGTGCTAAACCGGCTGGCATTTCGGTACCCGCCTTAACACGCTTATAAGCGGTTGCAGAACCCGTTGTGGGCATTACACCATGCACAATGCCCAATACATTGTTGCGCTTGTTTGCGACTTCGGAGTAGTACCTTGCTACCAAGCCTCCCATCGAGTGCGTCACGATAATGACGTAGTTGCACATGAATCCCTTGCTTCGATAATGCTGCATGAATTCATGGATTTTCGAATCCAACCGATTTGCTGAAACAGCATTCGATTGCAACCAGTTGTAGCCGACAGCGTGTACCGGGAATTGATACTTGTAAGACATGGCCACTTCGTCATGACTGAGCAAATCGACGCCATGTGATTGTGCGACCAGCTGTTTCATCAACTCCGAGCGGAATCCCTCGCGTGCGCGCACTGGATCGTTTAGGGCATTCTCAAGCCACGGAAGAAATGTTCCGTAGCTCATGTAGCCCACCTCTCCCCAACCTCTGCGTCGCAATTCCGTATCGGATTGCGCCGTCCCCTGGGGAATGGCGCCTCCGCTATAAACGTCGGTCATCTTAGGATCAAGAGCCTGCTTCCGCTTTTCCGGCCCTCTGCTGCCCCAGTCTTTCAGTACGCTCCACGTACCGTTGACAAGCCATACAGGCGCTTGCGAAATGGGATCCATCAGGTTGGTACCCATCACCCCTGGCACGAAGACGACAGGTATCACTCTGTCGGGTACCATCAGACACACGGCGATACTGTCGTCAGAAGGTGACATGACAGAGGTGTAGTGCACGGATCCGTCATCGGTGATGTGGGCGGGAATGATGCGTTCAACGGTAGTCATATAAGAACTGGTTGAGGTGTCTTCTGTCGTTCATGTCGCAGGTAAGCTAGGTGTTGATGGCCGGTTATTCCGGGTCGATCCGAAGTCGAAGCCCATCAACAAAGAGGCTCTTCTGCAGGCCTGTCTTCCCCTCGGCATCTGTGACGCCGCGAATTACGCTCCCGTCCTGCCGGACGATCGAGAATTTCCTGTTGCTGACCGGCTGGTCGTCGAACGGCCATTTCAGCGCGAACTGCTCATCGAAATTGGCATGCTTCCACGTATTCATGGATTCGGAGAGCGAAGACGGTCCTCGCCTGCTGAACGCGGCCGACCTGATAGTGCGATCGCCGCGCGTGCCGTCTTCGATACCGGTAGACGACAGCCGAATGTAAGAGCCACCGCACTTCAGAAGAAGTTCCTCTTTCGCCTCAATGACGACGCGCCCGTTCACACTCGTGAGTGTCATGTTCTTGTCTGACAGCAGACGCATCTCATCGCTTTGCGCCTGAATTTCAACCGTTCCCTTCGCCGCAAACAGCTTGAGACCAAGCTTCTGCGCGAACACGGACACAGCCTCTCCGGCTGCGATCGTAAAGCGCTTCAATACGCTGAAGTCCGCATGCCCTCCAGCCGTGCCTATCAGGTTTTCAGCCGTGGTCAACTGCAGGTCCGAACCCGATGTCAGTGCCATTCCTGCCGGTGCGCTGACGAGAATCCCTGCCTTTTTGAGTTCGTGGAGCGTGCCGTCAAGAAGGGCTTTCTGCCTGTCACAGTCAGAGGCAATTGCCTGAGCGGCTTTCGCGGCCGCCGACAATGCTTCGCTTTGCTGCAGGGCCTGCTGAAGCAGACCTAGTGCGGCTTCCATCTCAAGCTGCTGCCCGCCCGCCCCCGGCTGATCATCCGCCGATATAAGCAACCCCTTCCCACCCCGGATCGCCCCATATCCGGACGTCCGCAGTTCAAACCCTTCCCCCCGCGTCTGCTTCTTCGCATCAACGAGATGCCCAAGATTGAGCTGACTCTTCCCCGAGTGCTCAGTTGACAGCTTGATCCCTTCCTGCCCCTCCCAATCCTCCATCCTCAGCTTGTTATTCGACTGCGTGCGGATGACATTGCGCGAGAGCCAACGATCATCGCTAGTAACGTGATCGACCGCCTGGCTATGGTGATGAAACGCCGCGATATACGGCTTGTCAGGATCGCCATCGCGAAACTCGACAACGGCCTCCGTGCCATCCAGCGCGGGAAAGTGGAACCCTGTCTGCAGCGCGCCTGCAAACGGCTTTGCGAGCCGCAGCGGCACACTTTCCCCGCCCGGATTCCATGCATCGAAATCCAGGTCGAAACGGACGACGTAATAGCCTTGCTGCGTCAGATACGCATATTTGTATTTACCGGGCGAAGTGACGCGGGCGCTAAGCGAGCCGGTGACACGAGGCCACGCATCTTCATCAAGCCTGAGCCGGAATCGTCGTCCAGAAGGAATCGCCTTGAAGGAATTGGTGTAAGCCTCATCGCGCGCGCCGCGATGCCTTACCTCAATGATCACCTGACCGTCAGGCGCATCGGCGAGCGGCGCGTCGACATGCAGGATGCGCGCGGGTTGCAGCGCGAGCACGTTGCTCTCGCCCTCGTACAAAATCTGCCATGCAATCGCCGCTTCATGACGCAACTGCGCCTCCCACTGCGCGCCGTCGGCATCCAGATGACTCGTGCCATAAATATACGGCTTGCCATAGGTTGTCGCGTCCTCGCTTGCGACATTCGCGTCGGCCTTGAACCGCTCCCACGCCTTATCCGGGTTGTAGTCAGCAACCGTGTAACCCTGCGCAACGCTATGGGCATGCGTGCTCAGACCATAAACGGCCTCCACACAGGCTTCCAGCCCGGCCGTCTCGCGATAAGGCACATCGAGGCGGGGCTGATAGACGTAGTGATCAATGTCATCCGAGAAATAGACCACGTCGCCATGCTCGTCCTCCGCAATGCGACACCAGATACCTTCCTTCTGCATGAGCATCTGCACATAGGCGAGATCGCTGACCTGATACTGCATTCTGAAAGCATGCTGTGGATATTGACGACGTAACCGGAAGCGGAACTGATGTCCCTGGAAACCGTGCTTTCGCAGCACGGCCTCAATGATCTCGGGCGCAGTCTGATGCTGGTAGACGCGGCTCGCGCGGACCGAGGCGAGGCGCGAAAGATGCGCCTCGACGACGATCTCATAGCTCGTGAAGTCTTTTGTCGTCTTCAGCTTCGAGAAGCGGGTGATCCAGCCAGAAAACTTGCGAGGTTGCGCATCGGTGGGAACGATCGAGAACGTCGCATCCTTGCCGAGGTAGTCGGACCGGGCGAGCTGGTCCGGATGCGTCAATGTGAGGGTAATGCGATAAGGCTCGCCGATGCGCTCGACGGCTTCGAACGCAACCACGGATAACTGGTTTGCGTTTCCGGTGCCTAATACATCCAGGAAATAGGCTTGTCTGCCTGTCACGAGTCCTGATTCCGATTGAGAAAGAGTCGTGTATTTCTGAATGTCGGACATTCCTTACCCTTTATGTGGTACGCAATCCTACACAAGTTAGATTGACGGGGTCGCGATACAACCACCCGTTTGGGAGCACAAGATAAACGTTCGAAGTCGTGTTGTGAAGTGGCCTTTTGACCATTTGTTGAGTTCGCGTAATTTTCACAAAATTTGACACAAATCTAAGTAAATTTCACTGATGCTCTAGGTCGCATCGTGTTAAAAATCTGTCTTATAAGGCAGGGAATCCTAACTAAGACAAAAAGACATTAAGGACACAGACATGGCCGAAAGTTTTCAGAACGAGGTGCCCAAGGCACGGATCAACCTTAAGCTTGATCTGCATACGGGCGGCGCCCAGAAGAAGGTTGAATTGCCGCTTAAACTGCTCGTGATGGGCGACTACAGCAACGGTCAGGACAACCGGTCTCTCGCGGAACGCGAAAAGGTCAACGTCAACAAGAACAATTTCGATGCCGTCCTTTCGGACTACGCACCCAAGGCTCGTATTGCCGTCGAGAACACGCTCGCGGAAGACGGTTCGGAGTTGCCCGTCGACCTGGAATTCCGCTCAATGGACGACTTCAAGCCCGAGAGCGTCGCGAGCAAGGTGCCCGAGTTGCGTGCGCTGATGTCGGCTCGCAATCTGCTTCGAGATCTGAAATCCAATCTGCTCGACAACGCCACTTTCCGCCGCGAACTCGAACGCATCCTGAAAGACCCAGCACTGTCCGACCGCCTGCGCGACGATCTGTCGAAGATCGGCGCGTCCAGTTCCCCGGCGGCTTAAGGCCCGTTTATCCAAAAGAACAGAGCTATCATGGCAAAGAACGAAACACGTATTCACGAGACGGCTGGGGCAGATACGGTGGTGCTGGACGCGCCGGGCAAGAGCGTTTATGAGTCGCTGTGCGAGAAGATCAACCTGAAGCCCGTCACGGCGGCCCGGCCGCCCGATTCGTTCCAGAGCGCGGACGCGTTATCGGAGTCGTCACTGGACGAACGTGTCGCCCAGGCGATGAACGTGTTCCTGAAGATGATCGCAGACTCGTCACAGCAGGTCGACCGTCTCGACCGCAGTTTGCTCGATTTTCATATCGAGCATCTCGATCAGAAGATCGGCCGTCAGCTTGACGCGATCATGCACAACGAGACGTTCCAGCAAATCGAATCGGCGTGGCGCGGGCTCAAGTTCCTCGTCGACCGGACCGATTTCCGCAAGAACGTGAAGATTGAAGTGCTGGACGTGTCCAAAGACGCTCTACGCCAGGATTTCGAAGACACGCCTGAGGTCATCCAGAGCGGTCTTTACCTGCACACGTACATCCAGGAGTACGACACGCCGGGTGGCGAGCCGATTGGCTCAATCATTTCGAACTACGAATTCGATCGTGGCCCGCAGGACATCGCGCTGCTGCGCAATATCGCAAAGGTGTCTGCCGCCGCGCATATGCCCTTCATCGGCTCAGTATCGCCGAAGTTCTTCGGCAAGGAGACGATGGAAGAAGTCGCGAGCATCCGCGACATCGGCAACTACTTCGATCGCGCTGAATACCTGAAGTGGAAGAGTTTCCGGGAATCGGACGATGCTCGCTATATCGGGCTCACGTTGCCTCGCTTTCTTGCGCGGCTGCCGTACGGTCCGGATACCGTTCCCGTGCGAGCCTTCAACTATACGGAATCGGTCAAGGGTCCCGACCATAACCGTTACCTGTGGGCCAATGCGTCGTTCGCCTTCGCGGCGAACATGGTGAAGAGCTTCATCAAGAACGGCTGGTGCGTGCAGATTCGCGGTCCTCAAGCGGGCGGAATGGTCGAAGACCTGCCCATCCATTTGTACGATCTGGGCACTGGCAATCAGGCGAAGATCCCGAGCGAAGTACTGATTCCCGAAACGCGTGAATTCGAGTTTGCCAACCTTGGCTTCATTCCGCTGTCGTACTACAAGAATCACGACTTCGCATGCTTCTTCTCGGCGCACTCCACTCAGAAGCCGACGGTGTTCGAGACGAAGGAAGCAACCGCGAACAGTCGTGTGAATGCACGTCTGCCGTACATTTTCCTTCTGTCGCGTATTGCGCACTATCTGAAGCTGATCCAGCGCGAGAACATCGGCACGACGAAGGACCGCCGTCTGCTCGAACTCGAACTGAACACCTGGGTCAAGTCTCTGGTAACCGAGATGACTGATCCTGGCGACGATCTGCAGGCGTCGCACCCGCTGCGCGAAGCTCAGGTGACGGTCGAAGACATCGAGGACAACCCCGGTTTCTTCCGCGTGAAGCTGTTCATCGTTCCGCACTTCCAGATCGAGGGCATGGATATCAACCTGTCGCTCGTTTCGCAGATGCCCAAGGCGAAGAACTGATTACGCTGCTTCAGATAGCGAAGACTGCACGGCGGCAGAGAGCCGCTGTGCAGCCCCGTCGTTTTGCAAGGTGCGGCACTACGAACCAGTGCCGCGCTTCGCGCATTAACCAGGCATGATGAAGATTACGAGGCCGCTGTGGGCGCAGGGGATTTTCATGACCCCGCAGCACTTTCAACAGCAAACGATGTGGGACCGGTTTGCTGACGAGCGCGTAGCGCGCATTGCCAGTCCCGATCCGTGGGGCGTCCATCGCGTCGCATTCGACACGCACGCGCTTTCGATCAACCGGTTGCAACTCGCGTCGCTCGCGGTACGGCTGCTGGATGGAACATATGTCGATTCGGAAACGTCGGATCGACTGCCGCCAGCGCGCGATCTTGATGAAGTGCCTGCACAACTGGATGCGGCTACCGTATTGGTCGGCCTGCCGCTGATCGATGCGCAAGGCGGCAACTGCATCGAGGACGGTGAGCGTCCCGCTCGTCCGCGCCGTTTTTTGCGCGAGTACTTGCAGGTCGCCGACATCAACGGTGATGGAAAGGAAGAGATCAGCGTCGAGCGGCATGCGCTCGCGTTGCTATTCGATTTCGAGCAAAACGGGGATTACGTGACCTGTCCGATTGGTCGGGTCGTGCGGAACGCGCAGGGGCGTTTCGAGTTCGACGCGTCGTTCGTGCCGCCTTGCCTCACGTTGTCCGCGAACGAGCAACTGCTTGGACGGATGAACCGGCTATCGGAAGTCCTGCTTGCGAAGAGTGCGAGCCTTGCGGTGCGGCGTCGCGAGCGTTCGGATCAGATTGCCGATTATGCGGTGGCGGACGTATCGCTTTTCTGGCTGCTGCACAGCGTCAATACGACGTGGCCAGATCTCGCGCGTCTATGCCAGGCGCCCGACCAGCATCCCGAGCGCTTGTACGCGGTGCTCGCGCGCCTGGCTGGCTCGCTGCTGACGTTTTCGATGTCGGACTCGTTGCAGGCCATTCCCGCCTACGATCATCGCGCGCCGGAGCCGGTATTTGCCGAACTGGAGTCGCTGATCCGGACGCTGCTCGACACCGTTATCCCGTCGCGCGTCGTGCCTGTCGTGCTTGAACGCATCAAGCCGACGGTGTGGGTGGGTCGCTTCAACGATGAGCGGCTGGTTGAGGACGCCGACTACTACCTGTCCGTGCAGGCAGGCTTGCCCGCGCACCAATTGCTCGATCAGGTGCCGCGCCTGTGCAAGGCTGGCGCGCCGGATGAGGTCGAGCAGATCGTCAATTCGGCCCTGCCCGGCATTCCGCTGCGCACGATGTCGCGTCTGCCCGCCGCGATTCCCGTACGCATCGAGAACCAGTACTTCGCGCTCGACGGCTCACATCCCGCGTTTGCCAGGATGCTCGCCGCGCGCGCCTGCCAGTTTTACATTCCGGCTTCGATCCCGGATGTATCGCTCGAGCTCTACGCGGTGCTGCCGACATGACGAACGTTTCCGCTGTGCTGCCTGTCGCGTTGCGCGACACGGCCGTGCTTGTCGCTGGCCTGAAGGAGGATGGCGCGCCGCAGGTGTACAAGAAGTTTCGCGACACGTGTCAGGACCAGGTCAGGCGACTGCGCGAACAGATGGCCACCGCAGGACATCCCGCCGACGTCGTCGAAGACGCAGCTTACGCGCAATGCGCGTTGCTGGACGAAGCCGTATTGAGCCATTTGAACGGTTCCGACCGGGACAACTGGGAGCACGAACCATTGCAGGTCGAAGAGTTTCGCAGCCATGACGCGGGAGACGAGCTCATTCGCCGGATCGAGCGACGGCTTTCGGAACCACAACCATCGCTGATGCTGCTCGCCATTTTCAATGCGGTGTTGAGTCTCGGATTCCACGGCCGGTTCGCACTTGACGGCGGCGAAGCACGCCTCTCGCTGATGCGGTCAATCGACGAGCGGCTCGAGCGTGGCGGCTGGCGGCGTGCCGATCCATCCACGACGACCGTCATCACGACGGCGCCCTGGTCGCGTCCCTGGTATCACCGCATGAATGCAGTAGCGTGGGTCGTGGCGGCTTGCGTGGCGTCGGGGGTGGTGTATCTGATGCTCGATCGCTGGCTGTCCGCTGCGATCGACAATCTCGCGCATTGATGATGGTGTCCGTGTCCGGTTATCCCTGGCGGTTCGCCTTCGTCTGGATTGCGCTCCTCGCGTTGACGTGGCTGGCGTTGTTCTCACCGTTGACGCGCGGCTGGAACGGGGCGTGCGCCGCGCTCGTATTGCTGGCGGCATTGGTTTGCATCGCGACCGCAACCCGCCGCATGCGGGCACGGCGCACATCGACACAGCATGTCGTGCGCTCCATCGATGCAGCGCTCGCATCATTGCCCGCGGATCTCAAGCGCAATACGCCGCTCGTGCTGACGATTGGCGAACAGGGCAGCGTGCTCTCGCGCGTCTTTGACAAAAGCGCGGTCATCGTCACGGATACGGCGATATGGGTGCGTCACGATGACCCGTCGAAGCTGATGCACCTCGCGGATGCCCTGAAGCGCTGGCGCGGCGGCCAGGGTCCCGACGCCGTCGCCTGGCTGATGACGTCCGACGACCCGGCTAGCGCCGTCGCCCTACAGGCGACGCTCAAGCGCTGGCGAGTCGCGATCAACGAAGCGAGCCGCGCGCTCGGATACAGGTTGCCGATATGCATCGCGATGTACGCGACGGAAACCCGCGACAGGCCGCTGGATTGCCCCTGGTTCGGCGTTTCCGCTCCGGCTCCGTTGGACTTGCCTGCGACGGCCGGGCAGCTTTCGGTGCTGCTTGGTGCATTTGCCGAAAGGGCGATGCCGGAGGACCGCCAGCCGCGAGCGTTCACTGCGACACAACTGGACGCACTCGCACGTTGGGCTTTCGAAGCCGTTTTGCCACCGTTGCTGGATACGCGGCGCGGCTTGCAGGCGTTGACGCTGAACGCTTTCGGCGTGACGGCTGTAGCTGGCCCGATGCTTCCCGATTCGCTATACGGACAGTTCATCGCCGCAACGACGGCGCTCGATCTGCCTGCCGCTGCAGGCATCACGCAGCGTTATCCATTGCCGATACCGCTGATTCGTGGCATTGCGCCACAGCCGGTTCGTCGCGCTTTGCCCGTCGCGCTCGCTCATGCGTTCGCGTGGCTTTCCGTATGGTTCTGCGCGGCGGCGGCGGCTTCCGCGTGGCAGAACCGCGCGCTCGTTTCCGGGGTGCTGGCTCATATGGCGCGCTATGAGGCCATACCGCCGGCACAGGACGCCGCGCGCGTGGACGCGCTCACAGCGCTCAAGCGCGATCGCGACCGGCTCGAGCACTACGCGAGCGCAGGCGTGCCGCCGCGGCTCGGTCTCGGGTTGTATCGCGGCGCGCCGTTGCTGCCCGTCGTCAATCGACTGATTGCCGGTTATCAGCCGCCTGCCCCCGCGCCGTCGACGATCGAACTCGACAGCATGTCGCTCTTCGACAGCGGCAGTTCGAAGCTCAAGTCCGGCTCAAACCGTGCGTTGATTGGCGCGCTCGAAATGATCAAGGCGCACCCGGACAAGCGGGTGTTGATTGCCGGCCACACCGATTCCGTCGGTAGCGCGGGCAGCAACCTGGCGTTGTCCGAGGCCCGGGCCGCTGCCGTCCGCGACTGGCTCGCGGATGCGTCCGGCCTGTCCGTCACGCGCTTCGCGATACAGGGTTACGGCGACACGCGTCCCAAAGCGCCGAATGACGGTGAGGCAGGACGCGCGGCGAACAGGCGCGTCGAGATCACGCTAGTACCCGACTGCCGTGTCGATCGCGGCGACGGTTTTACCCATGGCCATCCGGCCTGCTCATAAGGAGAAGAAGAAATGGCAATTCCCGCATATATGTGGCTCAAGGATGATGGCGGCGCCGACATCAAGGGCTCGGTCACCGTTCACGATCGCGAAGGCAGCGTGGAAGTGGTCCGGTTCGATCACGGCATCCACATTCCGACCGACGGCAACACCGGCAAGCTGACGGGCACGCGTGTGCATGCGCCGATCACCTTCACGAAGGAGACCGACGCGTCGACGCCGTACCTGTACAAGGCGGTGACCAGCGGGCAGACCCTGAAGTCGGTCGAGATCAAGTGGTACAAGATCGACGACGCCGGCAAGGAAAAGGAATACTTCAACACCAAGCTCGACAACGTGAAGGTCGTGGCCGTGCGTCCGAAGATGCTCGACATCAAGATCCCCGAATTCGAGAAGCACAACCATCTCGAAGAAATCGAACTGCGCTACGAAAAGATCACGTGGTCGTACAAGGATGGCAACATCATCCACGGCGATACGTGGAACGAGCGTTCGTAAGCGTTCGAGCATGACGGTCCTGCCTGGCAACACGCCTTGAGGGATCGTCATCGTCTCCGGTTCGCGCAAGCGGACCGGCCTGTGCCCCGTCTATCTTCTGCCATGATCGCCAGAGATTTCTCCCTGTTCCTGCGCCGCCTGAACGAGCATTGCGCACATGCCCTCGCCGACGCGGCGAGCCTGTGCGAAACCCGCGCCCATCGCGATATCGAGGTCGAGCATTGGCTCATCAAGCTACTTGAACTCGGAGACGGCGACCTCGTGGCGCTCATGCGGCGCTATGAACTGGACACCGACGCAATCTGGAACGGCTTGCTGAGCGCGATCGATCGGCTTCCGCATGAGTTGCGCGGCAAGCCCGGGCTGTCGAACCGCCTTGGACAGTTGCTCGAAGCGGCGTGGATGCGCGCTTCGCTGGACTCGTCTGGAACGGGCGGCACCGTCATTCGCTCGGCGCATCTACTGGCCGCATTAGCCGATACGCCATCGTTGCTTCGCGCGCCGGATGCGTGGGCATTGCTGTCGGTATCACCCGCGCAGATCGAGCGGCTGATGCCGGAACTTGACCGCATTTCGATCGAAGCGCCGCGCGGCGACGCGAACGCGGCTGCGCAATCACACGCCGAAGTGACGCCGGACGCGGTGTCCAGAGACGGAAGCGCTCACGCATCCGGCCGCCAGCACTCGAACGACGCGCTTTCGCGCTTCACCATCGATATCACGCAAAAGGCGCGCGAAGGGCGCATCGACCCGGTGTTCGGCCGCGACGTCGAGATTCGCCAGATGGTCGATATTCTTGCGCGGCGGCGCAAGAACAATCCGATTCTGGTGGGCGACCCCGGCGTCGGCAAGACGGCGCTTGTGGAAGGTCTGTCGTTGAAAATCGCGCGAGGCGATGTTCCTCTGGCAATTCGCGACGTCAGCGTGCTGACGCTCGACTTGGGTCTGCTGCAGGCGGGCGCGGGCGTGAAGGGCGAATTCGAGCAGCGCCTGAAAAATGTCATCGAGGCCGTGCAGCAATCGCCTGTGCCCGTTCTGCTGTTCATCGACGAAGCCCACACGCTGATCGGAGCGGGTAATTCCGCAGGCGGCGCGGACGCTGCGAACCTGCTCAAGCCGGCACTCGCGCGTGGCGAATTGCGCACGATCGCAGCGACCACATGGTCGGAGTACAAGCAGTATTTCGAGCGCGATGCCGCACTGGAGCGGCGCTTTCAGATGGTCAAGGTCGACGAGCCCGACGACGACAACGCGTGCCTGATGTTGCGTGGGTTGAAAGAGCGTTACGCGCAACATCATCGCGTGCATATCACCGACGCGGCCGTGGCGTCCGCCGTGAAGCTGTCGCGTCGATATCTGACGGGGCGCCAGTTGCCGGACAAGGCCGTCGATCTTCTCGATACGGCCGCCGCCCGCGTGCGCATGAGCTGCGAGGCGACGCCTTTGGCCATTTCCACGCGCGAGGCAGAGAAAGCGTCGCTCGAAGTCGAGCGCCATGCATTGATCGAGGATCAGGCGGCGGCATCCGCGGACGTTCGCGAGCGCGTGAACGCCATCGACAAGCGGCTTGACGAACTGCGCGCCGGGTTGCACGAACTGGAATCCGCTTTCGCCGCGCAAAAGGAAGCGGCGGCGCGGGTCGTCGAATTGCGCGAGCAATGGCGGGCAACAGCTGACGAAGCAGCGCGCGGCACGCTGCTGCAGTCCATCCGCGAGGCGCATGCGGCACTGACGCAGCGCGGCGCCGAACTACTGGTTCACGCGGAAGTCGACGAAGCTGCGATCGCGTCCGTAATCGCCGACTGGACAGGCGTGCCCGTCGGCAGTCTGCTCGAAGACGAACTCGCGACGCTGGTCGAACTCGAAACGCGGCTTGCGCGCGTCGTCGTCGGTCAGGACGACGCGCTCGCCGCGCTTGGCAAGAGCCTGCGCACCGCGAAAGCGGGACTCAAGTCCGAGGAGGCGCCGCTTGGCGTATTCCTGCTGGTGGGGCCGTCGGGCGTCGGCAAGACGGAGACGGCGCGCGCGCTGGCCGATTTGATGTTCGGCGGCGAACGTGCGCTCATCACGATCAACCTTTCTGAGCACCAGGAAGCCCACACCGTATCGCAACTCAAAGGCTCGCCGCCTGGCTATGTCGGCTACGGCCAGGGCGGGGTGCTGACAGAAGCGGTGCGTCAGCGGCCGTACAGCGTGATCTTGCTGGATGAGGTCGAGAAAGCACATCGGGATGTCTTGAACCTGTTCTATCAGGTGTTCGACCGTGGCTTCATGCGAGACGGCGAAGGGCGCATCATCGACTTCCGCAACACGGTGATTCTGATGACGTCGAATCTGGCCAGCGAGCAAATCGTGACCGCGATCGACACGGCAAATGAAGCCGCGAGCGAAGTTGCGCGGGACGGCTCCGACCATGTGCCTGTCAGCGACGCACTGCTGATGGAGCGTGTTCGTCCCGTGCTGGTCGAGCACTTCCAACCGGCGTTGCTCGCGCGGTTTCAATCGGTGATCTATCGGCCGCTTTCGGCTGCGGCGCTTGGGACTATCGTGCGCATGAAGCTCGATAAGGTCGCGCACCGGATCGAAAAGCGTTTCGAAGTCGCCTTGATCTGCGACGACACGCTGATCGATGAAATTGTCCGAGCCTGCCAGACGCCGGACTCAGGCGCACGAAATATCGACAGCTTGCTCGATCAACAGATTCTGCCCGTGCTGTCGCGTGAGTTGCTGGTGCGTTCGGCGAAAGGCAAGTTGCCGGCCTCGATACGGTTGTCGGTGAGCGAGACGGAAGGCGTGATCGTGGATTTCGAAGAAGCGTGGCTTCACGATGAGGCCGCCGCGTGACGGGAGGCGGCCCCGGACTTTTCGAAATGGTGACCGGGCACTTTGCGAACGGCGCGGCCGTCGACGAGTTCGACGCCCAGACACAGACGTTTCTGTCCGTGCAGGACAACATACATCGCATTCTGAACAGTCGCCGCGACGGACTCGTGCATCTGCCGGACTACGGTCTCGCGGATCTATCGGAGATCTACCGGCATTTGCCGGCGTCGGCGCACAAACTCCGCCGCGAGATCGAGCTGACGCTGCTCAAATATGAACCGCGTCTGGCACGCATCGATATCACGATCGACGAGACCGAGGCAGGCATGCTGCTGAGTTTCACGATGTCGTGCCATCTTCACAAGCAAGGGCTCGTGCGATTCGGCACGCACTTCACGCCGGACGGGCGTACCCGGCTGAAGATGTTGAACCGGGATATCGACCGGTATTGACTCTCGCCGCCCCACCCACCCCTTCGCGCTATCATCTCTATCTTCCACGGTTCAACGACACAGCCGGACATGGCAAGAGAAAACACGACAGGAGTGGGACACCGGGCTGCGGGACCTCAGGCGGCGCGCGCATCGGCCGACGAGGACACCGCGCGCAGCACGGAAATCGCGGAATCCGCCGAAGAGGAAGCCGGCGGCGGCTCGACGTACCTCGTCCCCGGCCTCGAACGCGGCTTGCGCATTCTTGCCGAGTTCTCGGCGCGCGAACCCGTACTCGGCGCGCCCGAGCTGTCCAAGCGCATCGGCATCCCGCGCACGACCACATTCCGTTTGCTGCAAACGCTCGAAGCACTCGGTTTTCTCGAACGCGCGAATGGCGACCGGCATTTTCGTCTTGGCGTCGCGGTGTTGCGCCTCGGCTTCGAGTATCTGAGTTCGCTCGAACTGACCGACTTCGGCACACCGATCCTCGAACGGCTGCGCGATCAGACTGGCTTGAGCACGCATCTGCTGATACGCGACGAACGCGATGTCGTGTTCGTCGCGAAGGCGCAGACGCATGATCCGATGTTCAGTTCGGTGAAGGTGCATGTCGGCACGCGGCTGCCCGCGCACGCGACCGTCCACGGCCAGGTGCTGATGGGCGATCTCTCGCTGATGCAGTTGCGCCAGCTTTATCCCGAGCAGAAGCTCGAACGCTTCACCGACCGCACGCCCGCCACCGTCGACGAACTGTACGAACGAATCCGCGAAACGGCCGCGCAGGGCTATGCAATCAGCGAGGCATCGTTCGAGCGCGGCATATCCGTGGTCAGCGCGCCCGTGCGCGACCAGACGGGCAAGATCGTCGCGGCGATGACGACGACAGTGCCGCGTTCCGATATCGGTGACGACGATCGTGCGCCGCTCGTCGCGAAGGTGTGCGGCGCGGCGCTCGATCTGTCGGCGCGTCTGAACTACCGTCCGTCCGCCGACGATCCGACGCTCGCGCAAACGCGTCGCTAGACGCGGCCTCGCCCTCGCGTCGCAATAGCGCGGCAGAAAAACGAAAACAGGCGGCCTCGAAGAGCCGCCTGTTTCATTTCGAGCCTTAAAAAAGGCCTCAAACCATCGCTCAGAACGAGTGATGAATGCCCGTCAGAACAATCGCCTGATTGCGGCCGCCCGACACGCCAGCCGTGAAGAACGCGGCGTTCGCATTCTCGTTCGCGTGCTCATAGAGCACGTTCACATAGACCTGCGTGCGCTTGGACAGCGCATAGATATCGCCGATTTCGAACTGCGTCCAGCGGCGGCCCGACAGCGTCGTCGTCGCGGCGCCGCCCGCGAGCGTGTTGGCCGGCGTGAACTGATAGTTCGCGCCCGCGTCCCAGCTCTGATACGTGTCCGAGAATCCGTTCGACTGCAACTTCACGCGTGTGTACAGCGCATGCACGAGCAGCTTGCCGAGCTGATACGACAGGCCCGCGCCCATGTTCTCGACCTTGTCGGCGGAGTAGGTTGCGGCCGGCACGCCCTGGAACGTGTTGATGCCCGTCGTGATGATCGAAGGCGTGCGGTTGTGCTCGTTCGAGTAGACAGCCGCCGCCTTGAATGGGCCGTTCGCATAGTTCACGCCGAAACTCATCGTCTTGCCCGTCGAGAAGTTCGTCGTATTGCCGAGGCCCATCATCGCGCCGACTGTGAAGCCCGCGTAGCTGACTGACTTGAACTTCACCGAGTTGTCGAACGGTACGACGCCCGTGTCAGCCAGTTCGTCGATGTTGCCGGGGTGGAACGCAAACCAGCTTGCCGCGAGATACCCGGTGCTGAGCGGGCCGAGCATGTCGAAGTTGAACGGCGTCTGATGGCCGAGCGTGATCTGCCCGAACTGGTCGGAACTGATGCCCACGTACGCCTGCCGGTTGAACAGCGTGCCCGCTTTCGCGAAGTTGCCGGTGTTCGTATAGAAGCCGTTTTCCAGCTGGAAGATCGTGTGCAGACCGCCGCCCAGATCTTCGACGCCGCGCAGGCCCCAGCGGTCCGGCTGCATGTTGCCCTGTTCTTCCATCCACTTCGTATGCCCGCCGACGTTGCTCACGTAAGCAATGCCGGCATCGAGGCTGCCGTACAGCGTGACGCTGCTTTGCGCCCATGCCGTCGATGTCACCACAAGTCCTGCCACGCCGGCAGCAATGATGCGTTTCACCCTTGGTACTCCTGATCGTGTAGTCGAGAGCCGGACGTGCCGGTTTCTCTTCCTTTGCCTGTCATCTCTCTGGATGGCCTTCTGGTCGCCTGCTACGTTGGCTATCCGCTTTACGTTCCACCTATGGGCACATGTATCGCCTATGGAAAGTATAGAGAGTCAATTGAGCGATCAAAAAAGTTTTTGCGACAGTGAAAACCCTCATTCATCAGATCACTTCGAATGCCGTACGCGCGCGCTCTTTATGCGCAGCAACCCATTGATTTGGCCCGGTTAACGGGCTTCTTACGTTGCAAAAAAGCCGCTGTTGGTGTTTTCCCTGGAAGCGCAGAATTTTTATTTTGTTCGTCCAAACATGTTTCTATAATGACCATACATAAACTGATGTTCCTTAGGTGGAACGTCAAACGGTCGGAACCGGTTGGTCGGAGAAGGTGAGAAATGAGTGAACAGTGGCTTTGCGCCGGACACGCCGGCGCGTTATCCGAAGACGCGCCCGTCGAGTTCAAGCTCGGCGACGGCAAGGAAATCGGCATCTACAAGGTGGGCGATGAGGTCTACGCGCTCGAGAACGTCTGCCCGCATGCGTATGCGCTGCTGACGCAAGGCTTCATCGACGGCGACACGGTCGAATGTCCGCTGCACGAAGCCGTTTTTCACATCCCGACGGGCAAGTGTCTGAAAGAGCCGGGTGGCCGCGACCTGAAGGTGTACGCGGTGCGCCTCGCGGGTGAAGAAATCCAGATCAAGGTGGAATGACATGAAAGAAGCCGTCGTGAACTTCAATCCTTTCCTGAAGCCGTGGCTCGCGCCGCAGCCGAACAACGTCGCCGGCAAGGGTGTGATCGAAAAGCCGGGTGAGACCGACAACATGATCTGGCAGACGCGCAAGGCGGAGCCGACGCAATACGAAAACGACTTCGGCAATGCACTGGAACAGGTGTTCGAAGCAGGTGCCGTCGAGTTGCATGAAGTGGTGGCGGGCCTGAACAGCGTTGGATTCCGCACGCCGGAAGGCGCGCAGTGGAGCGAAGAGCGTCTCGCTGCGGAACTGCGGCTGCTCGCGGAATAAGCGCCACGCGAACACTCGACCCAAGCGAACACGGAGTTTCCCCATGACGTCTCTCAATACAACGAGCCCCGCAGCCGATCCGATTCAGGCTTATCTCGACCGCGGCATCAAGAACTACTGGTATCCCGTCGCGCCGAGCTGGCAGGTAGGCAATGCGCCCATCGGCCTCACGCGACTCAGCGAGCAGATCGTGCTGTGGCGCGATCAGGACGGCAAAGTCCACGCCCTTGAAGACCGTTGCCCGCATCGCGGCGCGCGCCTGTCGCTCGGCTGGAATCTCGGCAATCGCGTCGCGTGCTGGTACCACGGCATCGAAGTCGACGGCTCGGGCACCGTGCAGGCCGTGCCTGCCGTGTCGGCCTGTCCCCTCGAAGGACAGAAGTGCGTGAAGTCGTATCCCGTCGAGGAACATGCGGGCGCGATCTTCCTGTGGTTCGGCGACGACGCGCACAAGGAGCCGACGCCGCTCGCACTGCCCGAAGAACTGGTCGGCGCGGAGTACTCGCAGTTCCTGTGCGTATCGAACTGGAAGTGCAACTATCAATATGCGATCGACAACGTGATGGACCCGATGCACGGCGCGTATCTGCACGCGACGTCACATTCGATGGCAGAAGGCGACAAGCAGGCCGACATGCGCGTGCGTAAAACCGAGACTGGCCTCATGTTCGAGAAGGTCGGTCAGCGCGACGTGAATTTCGACTGGGTCGAACTCGGCGAAACGGGTTGCCTGTGGATGCGTCTCGCGATTCCCTATAAGAAGAAGTTCGGCCCTGGCGGCAGCTTCGGCATCGTCGGCTTTGCGGTGCCCGTCGATAACGACAACTGCCAGGTCTACTTCTGGCGCACTCGCAAGGTGAGCGGCTGGCAGCGCGACGCATGGCGCTTCCTGTATCGCAATCGTCTTGAAGGGCTGCACTGGGCGGTGCTCGAACAAGATCGCTATGTGCTCGAAAGCCTCGCACCGAACGCACGCGCCCACGAATTCCTCTATCAGCACGATGTCGGCATGACGCGCGTGCGCCGCATGCTGCGTCAACGCGCGCAACAGCATTTCGCCGATCTCGAAGCGCTCAACGCGAAGCAGGCGGAGGCGGGTGCGCAAGCGTCGACGGGGCACGCTCATGCCTGATGTCACGGTCTCCAGCCTGAGCGGACGGCGTGTCGTCGTGACAGGCGGCGCGCGTGGGCTTGGCGCAGCGTTCATCGAAGCGCTTGCCAAAGCAGACGCGCATGTCGTGTTCGGTGATGTGCTCGAAGCGGAAGGTCGCGCGCTCGCAGAGAAGCTCGGCGCGAACGCACATTTCATTCCGCTCGATCTCGCAAGTCCCGACAGCATCAATGCGTTCGTCGCGCAGGCAGCGCAGAAGATCGGCGGCATCGACGCGCTGATCAACAACGCCGCCATCACCAACTCTGGCGGACGCTTCGCAGAAGAGCTGACCACGCAAACGTGGGACGCCGTGATGAACGTCAACGTGCGCGGCACGTGGCTGATGTGTACGGCAGCGCTGCCGCATCTGAGCGACTCGAAGCGCGGCGCGATCGTCAATATCGCATCGGACACGGCGATGTGGGGCGCGCCGAAGCTGCTCGCATACGTTGCGAGCAAAGGTGCGGTCATCGCAATGACGCGTTCGCTCGCACGCGAATTCGGCGTACACGGCATCACGGTGAATGCGATTGCACCCGGCCTCACGGAAGTCGAAGCGACGGCCTACGTACCCGCCGAGCGCCACGAGTATTACCTGAAAGGCCGCGCGTTGAACCGCGCACAAGTGCCCGACGACGTAACGGGCCCCGTGCTTTTCCTGCTGACGGATGCCGCCCGCTTCGTGACGGGCCAGTTGCTGCCCGTGAACGGCGGCTTCGTGATGAATTGACCTTGCTCGAACCAGCAAACCACATGGAGAAAACAATGGCCGACGCCGATCTCGAACGCAAATCGTGGGATCAACCCGCCGACGCAAGTTTCGAACAATGGATGGACACGCGCGTCGCGCGGTTCGAAACGCGCCGCTACGACTGGGACGCGCTGAAGTTCCAGGCCGACTACGACCCGAAGTACCGCCGCGCGCAAATGCGCTATGTCGGCACGGGCGGCACGGGTGTCGCCAAAGACATGAACACGGTGCCCGCCGGCAACTTCACGTTTTCGACGATGGTGATTCCCGCCGGCAACATCGGCCCTAGCCACATTCATACCGACGTCGAAGAAATCTTCTTCGTGCTGCGCGGCAAGATGAAAGTGATCTGTGAGCGCGATGGCCAAACGTGGGAAGCCGTGCTCGGCGAACGCGATCTGATTTCGGTGCCGCCGGGTGTGTATCGCACGGAAATCAACATCGGTGAAGAAGACGCGCTGATGTGCGTGATGCTCGGTTCGTCGAAGCCGATCACGCCGACGTATCCGCCCGATTCCCCGCTCGCGAAGATCAAGCGCGATCTCGCGAAGTAAACCAACACACATCACTCACGAAGCGAAGCCCATGTCCGCAGCCTTGCCCGTTACTGTCGATCGAAACGCCACGCTGGAAACGCGCCTCTCGCACTTCCCGGCACAGCGGATCTCGATTGCGCCGCAACGCGCGATGGGTTATCGCGCAGCGGGCGCCGGCCATGCCGATGCGTTGCCGCTCGTGCTGTTGCACGGCATTGGATCGGGCGCGGCTTCGTGGGTGCAACAGTTCGAAACGCTCGGCACGACACGCCGCGTGTTCGCGTGGGACGCGCCGGGCTACGGCGAATCGACGCCAGTCGTGTCGGCATCGCCTGAAGCAAATGAATATGCGAGCGCGCTCAACGCATGGCTCGACGCGCTCGACATAGAACGTTGCGTACTGGTCGGTCATTCGCTCGGCGCGATCATCGCGGGTTCGTTCGCAGCGTCGCATGCGGAACGTGTCGCGGGGCTGTTGCTGATTTCGCCCGCAGCGGGCTACGGCGCGGCATCCGAAGAAGTACGCGCATCGAAGCGCGACAGCCGCCTCGCGATGCTCGCCAAACTCGGCCCGCAAGGACTCGCGGACCAACGTAGCGCCAACATGTTGTCGCCGCACGCCGACGACGCATCGCGCGACTGGGTGCGCTGGAACATGTCGCGCATCGTGCCGCACGGTTACGCGCAGGCGACGCATCTGCTCGCCAACGCGGACCTCGCCAGCGATGTCGCGAAGATCAACAGCCGCATCGCCGTCGCGGTCGGCGCGGAAGACTCGATCACGCCGCCGTCGTCATGCGAGCGGATCGCACAGGCGGCGCGTACGCGTTTGCAGATCATCCCGCGCGCGGGTCACGCGGGCTATATCGAAGCGGGCAATGAATACACCGCGCTCATCGACGCTTTCTGCCGCGCGAGCGACGGCCAATGGAGCAAAGCATGACCCCCGAATTGACGGGCACTGCGCCTGAAGCAGAAGACGACCGCAACGACGCGAATTACCGCGTGCCCGGTCTCGAACGTGGCCTGCGCATTCTCACGGAATTTTCGCCGCGCGAGCCGGTGCTCGGCGCGCCCGAGTTGTCGAAGCGCCTCGGCATTCCGCGCACGACGGTTTTCCGTCTGCTGCAGACGCTCGAATCGCTCGGCTTTCTGGAGCGCGCGGATCGGGACCGCAACTATCGCCTGGGCGTCGCGGTACTGCGCCTCGGCTTCGAATATCTCAGTTCGCTCGAACTCACCGATCTCGGCTTGCCGTTGATCGAAGGCTTGCGCGACGCAACGGGGCTGACCACGCACATCGTGATCCGCGACGGCCGCGACGTGGTGTTCGTCGCGAAGGCGCAAAGCCACGCGCCCGTGTTCAGCTCGGTGAAGGTGAACGTCGGCACGCGGTTGCCCGCGCATGCGACGACGCACGGTCATGTACTGATGGGTGATCTCTCGCTCGACGAACTGCGCGCGCTGTATCCGGAGAAGACGCTCGAGCGCTTCACGAAACACACGCCCGCCACCGTCGACGAACTGTACGAGCGTGTGAAGGACGACGCGGTGCGCGGTTTCGCGATCAGCGAATCGTCCTTTGAAAACGGCATTTCCGTGATCAGCGCGCCCGTGCGCAACGACACGGGCCGCATCGCCGCCGTCATCACGACGACGATTCCGCGTCCGCAGATCGACGCGGCGCTGCTGGATGGCGGCCTGATCGACAAGGTGCGCAGCGCGGCGGAGCAACTGTCGCTGCGGTTGAACTATCGGCCGTCGGCGGAAAGCAGGTATATGAAGGCATTGGGGCTCTGATGATTCAAATCGATCTCACAGGAAAGGTTGCAGTGGTGACGGGCGGCTCGTCCGGCATCGGTCTCGCAACGGCCGAACTCTTTTTGCGCGCGGGCGCATCGGTAGCGATCTGCGGTCGCGACGCCGACCGGCTCGCGAGCGCAGAAGCTTCACTGCGCGCCCAGTTTCCGCAAGCGCAATTGCTCGCCGCGCGCTGCAACGTGCTCGACGCGAATGAGGTCACGAAGTTTGCGAACGATGTACAGCAACGCTTCGGCCGCGCCGACATGCTCGTGAACAACGCAGGCCAGGGCCGCGTATCGACCTTCGCCGATACCAGCGACGAAGCATGGCGCGAAGAACTGGACCTCAAGTACTTCAGCGTCATCCGACCGACCCGCGCGTTTCTGCCGATGCTCACGCAAGCCGCGCAGCAAGGAAACGGCTCGATCGTCTGCGTGAATTCGCTGCTCGCACTGCAGCCCGAGCCGCATATGGTCGCGACCTCGTCGGCGCGCGCGGGCGTGCAGAACCTGATCAAGTCGCTTGCCGTCGAACTCGCGCCGCAGCGCATTCGCGTGAACTCGATTCTGATCGGCATCGTCGAGTCGGGCCAATGGCGCCGCCGCTATCAGACGCAGGCAAAGCCGGGTCAAAGCTGGGAAGACTGGACCGGCGAACTCGCGCGCACGAAGCACATTCCGCTCGGCCGCTTCGGCCGTCCTGAAGAGGCCGCACAAGCGCTCTTTTATCTCGCTACACCCCTGTCGTCGTACACGACGGGAAGCCATATCGATGTTTCCGGAGGCGTTGCACGTCATGTCTAACAAAACCACCGTCGGCGAGCTGATCGCCGCTTTCCTCGAGCAATGCGGCGTCAAAACCGCATTCGGCGTGATCTCGATCCACAACATGCCGATCCTCGACGCGATCAATACGCGCGGCAACATTCGCTATGTCGGCGCACGCGGCGAAGCGGGCGCACTGAACATGGCCGATGGGCTGGCGCGCGTGTCGGGCGGCCTCGGCGTCGCGTTCACGAGCACGGGCACGGCTGCGGGCAACGCGGCGGGCGCGATGGTCGAAGCGCTGACGGCAGGCACGGCGCTCGTGCATATCACCGGTCAGATCGAATCGACGTATCTGGATCAGGATCTCGCGTACATCCACGAAGCGCCTGATCAACTGGCGATGCTCTCGTCGATTTCGAAGGCCGCGTACCGCGTGCGCTCGGTCGAGACCGCACTGGCAACGATCCGCGAAGCCGTGCGCGTCGCGCAAACTGCGCCGAGCGGCCCTGTCAGTGTCGAGATTCCTATCGACATCCAGGCCGCCGAAATCGAATGGCCCGTCGACATGGCCGCGCCGCACGTCAGCACGCTGACGCACGACACGAAGCGCGTCGAGCAGCTCGCCGACGAACTCGCGAAAGCAAAGCGTCCGTTGCTGTGGCTCGGCGGAGGCACGCGTCATGCGCGTGCGCAGGTCGAGCGCCTCGTGAAGCTCGGCTTCGGCGTCGTGACCAGCGTGCAGGGCCGTGGCGTGCTGCCCGAAGATCATCCCGCGACGCTCGGCGCATTCAACGTGCAGCCGACCGTCGAGAAGTTCTACAAGACCTGCGATGCGCTGCTCGTAGTCGGCTCGCGTCTGCGCGGCAACGAGACGCTCAAGTACAAGCTCGCGCTGCCGCAGCCGCTGTTCCGCGTCGACGCCGACGCACTCGCCGACAACCGTGGCTATCGCAACGAGCTGTTCGTTCATGGCGACGCAGTCGCCGTGCTCAATCAACTCGCGACGCTGCTCGAAGGCCGCATGAAGATCGACCCTGCATTTGCAGGCGATCTCGCTGCGACGCGCGAAGTCGCTGTCGCTGAAACGGGTAAGGGTTTGGGACCGTACAAGCGCCTCGTCGACGCGTTGCAACATGCGGTTGGCCGCGACTACAACTGGGTACGCGACGTGACGATCTCGAACAGCACGTGGGGCAACCGCATGCTGAAGATCTTCCAGCCGCGCGCGGGCGTGCATGCGTTGGGCGGCGGCATCGGCCAGGGTATCCAGATGGCCATCGGCGCGGCGCTCGCGGATGCGGCGGCGAAGACCGTTTGCCTCGTCGGCGATGGCGGCCTGATGGTCAACGTCGGCGAACTGGTGACGGCTGTGCAGGAGAACGCGAACGTGATGATCGTGCTGATGAACGATCAATGCTATGGCGTGATCCGCAACATTCAGGACGCGCACTATGGCGGCCGCCGGTGCTACGTGCAGCTGCATCAACCGGATTTTGCGCAGTTCTGCGCGAGCTTCGGCCTCACGCACTACCGCATTTCGTCGCTGGATCAAGCCGACGACATTATCCGCGAAGGCATCGCGAAGAACGGGCCGGTGCTGGTCGAAGTGGACATGCTGTCGGTCGGTTCATTCGCCACGGCCTTCGCTGGCCCGCCCGTGCGCAAACAGGAGCCTGAACATGCCTAACGTTGCGGGCATCAATCATCACACGCCGCTCGACATCGCGATGATCGGCTTCGGCGCGATCGGTCAGACCGTGTATCACGCCGTCGCCGCCGATCCGCAAGTGCATGTGTCGCATGTGATCGTGCCCGAGCATCAGGCGAACGCCGTGCGCGAGCAGGTCGGACCGGATGTGGACGTGGTGTGGTCCGTCGATGCATTGAAGTCGCGTCCGCAGTTCGCGCTCGAATGCGCGGGACACGGCGCGCTGGTGAGCCATGTCGTGCCGCTGCTGAAGGCGGGCACGGATTGCGCGGTTGCTTCGATCGGCGCGCTGTCGGATCTGAGCCTGCTCGAAGCGCTGAACGCCGCCGCCGATGAAGGTCATGCAACGGTGACGCTGTTGTCAGGTGCAATCGGCGGCATCGATGCGCTCGCGGCGGCGAAGCTCGGCGGCCTCGACGAAGTGCAATACATCGGCCGCAAGCCGCCTACGGGCTGGCTCGGCACGCCCGCCGAGCAACTCTGCGATCTGCAAGCGCTGACTGAAGCACGCGTGATTTTTGAAGGCAGTGCGCGTGAAGCGGCCCGCCTGTATCCGAAGAACGCGAATGTCGCGGCGACCGTCGCGCTCGCGGGTCTCGGCCTCGATCAGACGATGGTGCGTCTGATCGCCGATCCCACTGTGACGCGCAACGTGCATCGCATCGTCGCGCGCGGCGCGTTCGGCGAGATGTCGCTCGAAATGAGTGGCAAGCCGCTGCCCGACAATCCGAAGACCTCTGCATTGACCGCGTTCAGCGCGATCCGCGCGCTGCGCAATCGCGCGGCCCGCTGCGTGATCTGAAGATCGATAGTCAAAGGAAGTACGACATGCCCCACACCGACATCATTTCGAGCCTCGTGCCTTCCGCCGACATCTTCGTCGGCGGCGAGTGGAAACGTGGCCGCGGCGCGCTGTACGCGAGCATCTATCCCGCCGACGGCTCGGTGAACACCGAAATCACGACGGCCGATGCCGATGATGCGCGCGAAGCCGTCGAAGCCGCCGACATCGCGTGGCGCAAGCCGAACTGGTCCGGTCTGAAGCCGCATCAGCGCGCGCTGATCCTGTATCGCATCGCCGATCTGATCATGGCGAAGCACGAAGCGCTCGCGCAGCTGCAACGCCGCGACAACGGCAAGCCGATTGGCGAGACGCGCGTGCTGGTTGCGAGCGCGGCGAACACGTTCCGCTACTTCGCGGCGTGCCTCGAGACGCTCGATGAAGACGTAACGCCTTCGCGCGGCGACTATCTGACGATGAGCGTACATGAGCCGATCGGCGTGATCGCGGCGATTACGCCGTGGAATTCGCCCATCGCTTCCGATGCGCAAAAGCTCGCGCCCGCCTTGGCTGCCGGCAATGCCGTCGTGTTGAAGCCCGCTGAAATAACGCCGCTCGTGTCGCTCGCGCTTGCACGCATCTGCGAGGAAGCGGGCGTGCCGAAGGGTGTGCTGAGCGTGCTGCCCGGCAAGGGCTCGGTGATCGGCGACGTGCTGGTGCGTCATCCGCTGGTGAGGAAAGTGTCGTTCACAGGCGGCACAGAAGTGGGACGCGGCATCGCGCGCATCGCAGCCGACAAGCTGATGCCCGTGTCGCTAGAACTGGGCGGCAAGTCGCCGACGATGGTCTTCGAAGACGCCGATCTCGATCATGCAGTGAACGGTGTGCTGTACGGCATCTTCAGTTCGTCGGGCGAAGCGTGCATTGCGGGTTCGCGTCTGTTCGTGCAGCGCTCGATCTATCCCGAGTTCATGAAGCGGCTGACCGCGAAAGCGCGTGAGTTGCGCGTCGGCGATCCCGCGAGCGAGAACACGCAGATGGGGCCGCTGATTTCCGCGAAGCATCGCGAGTCGGTTGAGCGTTATGTGGCCCTCGGCCTCGAAGAAGGCGGGCGTTTGCTGTGCGGCGGCGAGCGGCCTGTAGGCAACAACCGCGAGCAGGGCTTCTTCTATCAGCCGACGATTCTCGAAGGCCTGTCGAACAACGCACGCATTTGCCAGGAAGAAATTTTCGGGCCCGTGCTAGTCGCGATGCCCTTCGACGACGAAGCATCGCTGCTGAAAGAAGCGAACGACAGCGTATTCGGTCTCGCCGCCGGCATCTGGACGCGCGACTACAAGCGCGCATGGCGCGTCGCCCGTGCGCTCGAAGCGGGCACCGTATGGATCAACACGTACAAGTTGTTCTCGATTTCGACGCCGTTCTCAGGCTGGAAAGAAAGCGGCATGGGCCGCGAAAAAGGCCGCTTGGGCATTCGTGAATATATGCAGCAAAAGAGCCTCTACTGGGGCTTGAACGACGCCCCGCTGGCGTGGGCGAACTGAAGAGGCACGCAACATGAGCATTCTCGGCATTGAACAGATCACGTACGGTGTGACGGATCTTGAGACCTGTCGGCGCTTTTTCGCCGACTGGGGCATGAAGGAAACCGCGCACGACGAAACGCGCGCGCGCTTCGAAACGTTGAACGGCTGCACAGTGCTCGCGGTGCTGGCAAGCGACCCGTCGCTGCCGCCCGCATTCGAAGAAGGTCCGACGCTGCGCGAAGTGACGTGGGGCGTGGCCGCGCCCGCTGACCTCGACACGTACCGCGAGAGCCTGAAGGGCACGCCGGGCTACTACTCGAACGATGAAGCCGTCGGCTGCATCGATCCGAACGGCATGGCGATCCGCATCGAAGTGACGCGCAAGCGCGCCGTCGATGTACACGGTTCGCCGTCGAACGTGTGGGGCCAGACGCTGCGTGTCGATACCCCGAGTCCCATCTACGAACGCGCGGAACCCGTCGAAGTGGGCCACGTCGTGTTCTTCACGAACTGCCTCGCGGAGCAGGAGAAGTTCTATCAGGAACGACTCGGCTTCGAAATGTCGGACCGTTATCCAGGCCGCGG
Organism: Paraburkholderia steynii; assembly: GCF_900100565.1. NCBI lineage: Bacteria > Pseudomonadati > Pseudomonadota > Betaproteobacteria > Burkholderiales > Burkholderiaceae > Paraburkholderia > Paraburkholderia steynii. Next base: position 201,435 of record NZ_FNDI01000012.1, read on the forward strand.
CGCATTCATGCGTTGCGCGCCGCACGGCGGCCATCACGACATCTTTCTGCTGCAACTGCCCACGGGAAAGCGCGGCCTGAACCACGTCGCGTTCACTGTGCGCGATATTCACGAAGTATTCGGCGGCGGCATGCACATCAGCCGTCGCGGCTGGGAAACGCAACTCGGGCCGGGGCGTCACCCCGTTTCGTCCGCGTACTTCTGGTACTTCCAGAATCCGGCGGGCGGCCTGATCGAGTACTACGCCGACGAAGATCAACTCACACCCGAATGGCAGCCGCGCGATTTCGAACCGGGTCCGACCGTGTTCGCCGAATGGGCGATCGACGGCGGCATCGACGGCAACACGCGCCGTCAGAAGAACGCGAAGGCGCCGGAAGGCAAGTTCATGACGGAGCGCAAACATGACTGACGCTGCCATTTCAAACGCTGTGAGCAACGCGGACGTACCGCAAACGATCGTCGTGATCGGCGGGGGCCAGGCTGCGGGCTGGGTCGTGAAGACGCTGCGCAAGACGAGCTTCGAAGGCCGTCTGGTGATGATCGCGGATGAAATTCATCTGCCGTATGAGCGGCCACCGCTGTCGAAAGCGGTGCTGTCGGGTGATGCCAATATCGACACGGTGCGCCTCTTCGCCACCGACGATTTCGCTTCGCTCAACGTCGAAGCATGGCAACCGGACGTTGCAACGCAGATCGACCGCGCGCAACGCATCGTGCGCACGCAATCGGGCCGCGAAGTGCAGTACGACCGCCTCGTGATCGCAACGGGCGGGGCGGCGCGCAAGCTGCCGGCGTCGTTGGTGAAGACGGATCACATCGCGTATCTGCGTACGTTGGATGAAGCGTCGGCGCTCGGCGAGCGTTTGCGCGCAAGCAAGCATGTGCTCGTGATCGGCGGTGGATGGATCGGTCTCGAAGTCGCGGCGACAGCGCGCAAGCTCGGCGTGGCGGCGACGGTGGTGGAAGGCGCGCCGCGTCTGTGCGCGCGTTCGGTGCCGCCTGCTGTTTCGGACTTCCTGCTCGACTTGCATGGTTCGAATGGCGTCGACGTGCGTTTGTCCGCCGCGTTGACATCGCTCGACACGCATCCTGAAGACGCAAACAAAGTGCGCGCGACGCTCGCGGACGGCACATCCATCGATGCGGATTTCGCCGTGGCGGGCATCGGGCTCACACCGCATACATCGATTGCCGCAGCGGCAGGCTTGCCCGTGAACGACGGCATCGTCGTCGACGAACACGGCATGACGAACGACCCGCGCATCTTCGCTTGCGGCGATGTCGCGAATCATCCGAGCGCGTGGTTGAAGCGGCGCGTCCGCCTTGAATCATGGGCGAACGCGCAGAACCAGGCGATCGTCGTCGCGAAGGCCGCGCTCGGCCAGTTCGAACCGTATGCGGAGATTCCTTGGTTCTGGTCGGATCAATACGACGTGAACCTGCAGATTCTCGGTGACATTCCCGCCGATGCCGAACTCGTCGTGCGCGGCGATGTCAGCGCGCGCCGCGCGACGCTCTTTCATGTCGCGGACGGTGGCGTGCGCGGCGTGATCGCGATCAACACGCCGCGCGACCTGAAGCTCGCGCGCAAATGGATGACCCAGGGGCGCACGGTCGACGTCGCGGCTCTGGCCGACGCCGACAAAGCGCTTGCCTAATCACAGTACGGGGCGGAGAAACGACGCATGAGCACTATCGACAATACGTTTGAGGCACACAGCAGCGCCGGTGTCTCCCATCCCGCGACGCGCGGCTCGATCATTGCGCGGCTCGAACGATTGCCCGCGAACGCGATGCTGGTGCGCGCGCGCATTCTGATCGGCCTCGCGACGTTCTTCGACGGCTTCGATGTCATCGCGATCGCCGCGACGCTGCCGATCCTGATCGGCAAATGGCATCTGACGCCGTGGGACGTGGGCCTGATGATCGGCGCGAGCTCGGTCGGCCAGCTGATTGGCGCGTTTCTGTTTCCGTGGTACGCGGAGCGTCACGGCCGCGTGAAGGCGATCGCGCTGAGTTCAGGTTTGATTGGCGTGACGAGTATTGCGTGCGGCTTCGCGCCGACGTTTGCGGTGTTCTTCGTGTTGCGCATCGTGCAGGGCATCGGTCTTGGCGGCGAGTTGCCCGTTGCCGCGACGTACATCAATGAAATCTGCCGCGCACATGGACGCGGGCGGTTCGTGCTGCTGTATGAGATCGTGTTCCCGGTCGGCCTGCTTGCTTCGAATGCATTGGGCGCGTGGATCGTGCCGCGCTTTGGCTGGGAGGCGATGTACTTTATCGGCGGCATGCCGTTGATTCTGTTCTTCGTGCTGCGCAAGCTCGTACCCGAATCGCCGCGCTGGCTCGCTGAACGTGGCCGCATGAACGAAGCCGCCGATGCCGTGCATGCGTTCGAGCGTACTGCCAAAACCGCGCTGCCGCCGATAGAAGATCCCGCCGGTTTCGAAGCGATGGCTGCGCGTCACCCGAAGCGCAAGATGAGCGACCTGTTCGGCAAGGTGTACTGGAAGCGCTCGGCGGCTGTCGCGATGCTGTGGATGACGTGCGGCGTGATCCAGTATGGTCTGTCGACGTGGCTGCCGACGATTTATCGCACGGTGTATCACGCGCCGTTGCAGCTCGCGCTGAATCTGGCTGTTGCCGCTTCCGTGCTCGGCGTGCTCGGTTCGCTGCTGTGCGCGATGCTCGTCGATAAGGTCGGACGCAAGCCGATCATCAACTGGTCGTTCATGTTGTGCGCGTTGTCGCTGGTGTTGGCGGGCGTGTTTCATGACGCTTCCGTGTATGTGGTCGCGACGTGCTGTGCGTTCGCGCTCGGCTGGCTGGCGTGTGGGTTCATCACGGCTTATGTGTACACGCCTGAGTTGTATCCGACGAGTATTCGCGCGTTTGGGTGCGGCGTCGGCGGCGCGTGGTTGAAGCTCGCCGCGATCTTTGCGCCGACGCTGGTGTCGAAGACGATGGTCGGCGGGAATCTGGATATGGCGTTTTATCTGCTGGCTGTCGTGCCGTTTTGTGCGGCGCTTGTTGTGAAGTTTCTGGGGATTGAGACGAAGGGGAAGGTGCTGGAGCAGCTGGAGGCTTAAGCTTCTCTTGATGAGTTGAAAGTCGGGCCACGATGCGCGGGTGATTGCGTGTCGTGGCCCGAGTTGCTTTGAGGTGAGGGTTTTCGGGAGTGAGGCGAGTGAGATGATTTTCACTCACCGCATGCGTGGTCTGTCGCGGTCGCAGGGTCGAAAAAGCCCGGTTTTCCGCGAGATTCGGCGCTTTTGGCTTCGATGGGAAGGCCACGACCTGCTCTTCATGACACGCGTGATACTCGCTTATGACCCAAAGGTGAGGGTTTTCAGGAGATTGAATTTACGCGATCGCGATCTTCAAGGTTGGTCGCCGTCACGTACACGCTCTGCTTCGGATCGTTGTGCAAGTGCAAAAAATGTACTATAAAACGTACATGAACCCGCTCATCCCATCCCATTCTCCCGCCGCTGTTGGCGAGCAGATCCGGCAACGAAGGAAACTTGCTGGTCTGACGCAGGAGTCGCTTGCTCGCGTGGCAGGCGTGAACCGTCGTGTGGTCGCGGATCTGGAGGCCGGCCGGAATGTCGGCACGCATGTACTTCTGACGGTGCTGTCGCGGTTGGGCGAGCGCATCGAAATCGTTCCCGACGAAGCCGGGAGCTTTTCAAAAGCGCTGCTCGCGTTGTGCCAAACCGCTTCGACGAGCTATGCCGGCGATCTGCCGCCGCTGATCATGGAAAACTTCCTGCTGACGGGCGACGTCCCGCCGCGCTGGCGGACACACATCGACTACGCAGTCGAGGAATCGCCGCCGATGCTGTTCGAGAAGGTGATAGCCGGATACGACGCAGCAACGCGAAAATTGATTCGCCAAAAGCTCAAGGAATGGGCCGCCCGACGCAAACTGAATGTCCCCGAGGAATTTTGCCTTGCCTGATATCGATACTAAAACGTGGGAGAGCTTATTCGATCATGCCGTCGCGTTGATCGACACATGCGAGAAGGTTGGGGAACGCCCGCCGAAGTGGCGGTTTGGTGGCGGGACGATGCTGATGCTGGACTTCAACCACAGGTACAGCAAGGACATCGATATCTTCATCACCGATCCACAGTACCTGACGTTCTTTTCGCCGCGCCTGAACAATACAGCTGAGGAGTTCGCGACAGAGTACGTCGAGGCAGCGCACTACCTGAAGATAATCGGCAAGGGCGGCGACATTGATTTCGTCATTTCGCCGACGTTGACGAGCGAGCCGACGGCCGTCAGGAAGATTCGCGGCAGAACAGTGACGACCGAAACACCCGTTGAGATCGTCGCAAAGAAGGCTTTTTACCGCGCCGCAGGCTTCACGAGTCGAGATCTGTTCGACATGGCGCTCGTGCTCGAACGGTGCCCGGATGAGTGCGAGCGCGAGGCGAAAGTGTTGCGCGAGCGCGCACAGATAATCATCGATCGGTTGCAGGAACACCGCGAGCGGTTGGAGGTGGAGTTCGAGAAGATCATTACGTTGGAGTACCGGCCGACGTTTCAGCATTGCTACGACACGGTGGTCGCGTTCCTGTCGCAGTCGGAGCATGCGGCGCGAAGCAAGTCGTCGCGCTCGAAGCGCCGGCCTTCGTCGAGTTAATGTACGGCGCGTCGAGCAACAAGCTCGACGCACTGTTCACCGAACCTTCACCCCTGCGGCAACTCCCTCACATCCGCCGTCGCCACTGCCCCAAACGTGTCGCTCAACACATAATCAACCAGCTTGCCCGCCGACTCTTCCGGTGTCGCCAGCTTCCCCTCGCGCTTCAGTTCTTCAAACTTCTCGCGCATCGGGAATTTCTCCAGGCCTGTCGAGCGAATCTCCGCCTGCATGTTCGTGTCGACGACACCCGGCGCGACACTGCAAATGCGCAGCGCGCGGTTCTGGTCAAGCTCGACGGAGCGCGCATGATGATCGAGCGCGGCTTTCGTCGCGCAGTAAATACTCCAGCCCGAATACGGATGGCGCGCCGCGCCGCTGGAAATATGGACGATGCGCCGGTCGCTCGCGTCCGGGCTCGCCGTGGCGAACGCGCTCGCCAGCATCAACGGCGCCGACACGTTCAGCGTCACGGCTTGCGCAATCGCGGCAACGTCTTGCGCTTCGATGGGACCGATCGGCTGCACCATACCCGCATTGTTGAACAGCAACGCGGTTTGCGCGCCTTTCAGGAAGTTGCGCAACGTGTCGCCCGCGAGAAATTGCGTCAGGCTTTCGGCATCCGCCAGATCGACCGCGACCTGCTCGAAGCCCGCCTGATTTGCGAGTGCTTCATTGCGCGAGCGCGAAATGCCGAGCACGGCGATGCCTTGTGCAAGCAGCCGTTGTGCGAGGGCCTCGCCGAGACCGCGCGTATGACCCGTGACGATGGCGCGAACGGAAGTAGTAGCGTTCATGTCGATATGCCCGATATTCAATTAGACCGTTGACCAGCCCATCATTTTCTCACGCGCATTCGACGTGTGCAGCCGCTTCGCCTATTCGTGCCGAAAGCGCTCGCGGTATTGCTTGGGCGTCGCGCCGATGCGCTTCGTGAACACGATGCGCATGCGGTCCGCCGTGCCGAAGCCGCAATCGTAGGCGATCGTCTTGAGCGCCGCGCCGCTGCTTTCGAGCAGCTTGCGCGCCGCATCCATCCGCGCCCGCTCGACGAACTCATGCGGCGTCACGCCCGTTTCCTGCACAAAGATGCGCGCGAAATTGCGCGCGCTCATGCCCGCCACATCCGCGAGTTGCCTGACCGTGAAGTTGTCGCGGATGTTCGCCATCACATGGGTCTGGATCTTCGCAACGGGCGATGCTTCGTCGGCAGGCGCGGTGAGGTACGGGCTGAATTGCGACTGCCCGCCCTGGCGCTGCGAAAACACCACGAGGCGTTTCGCGACCTTCAACGCCGTCTGCGGGCCGTGATCTTCGGTCACGAGCGCCAGCGCGAGGTCGATGCCCGCCGTCACGCCCGCCGACGTCACGAGCCGCTCGTCGCGCAGATAGATGCGGTCGAAGTCGACGCGTGCTTTCGGAAACTGCGCCGCGAGCTGCTGCGCGTGCTGCCAGTGCGTCGTAACGTTGCGATCGTCGAGCAGGCCGGCGTGGCCCAACGCGAACGCGCCCGTGCAGATCGAACCGTAGCGCTCGCATTGCGACGCGACGTTTGCGAGCCAGGCGGTAAGGCGCGTGTCGGGCGTGCTCTCCGGCAACGCGGGACCGCCTGCGATCAACGCGAGATCGAACGTGCTGCGCTGCTGATCGAAGGTTTCGTCGGCGACGAGCCGGATGCCGTTGGATGCGCGCAGCGGCTCGCTGTCCGCCGCGAGCAGCGCCACTTCATAGCGGTCCTTGCCGTCGATGAACAGATTCGCCTCGGCGAACACATCGAGAGGACCGGCGACATCCAGCGCCTGGACGCCCGGAAAGATCGCTATGGCAACGCTCGGCATTCAGTGACCTCGCAGACAACGCGTAATGGAAAACGGCAGCAGACGACTTGCACGCTGACCGGTCAGGACGGCCCAGGCAAGTCGATGACGATGGAAGAGGATAGCAAATATGCTTATCAGCCGATTCGGAGCAAGCAGAAGGCCAGATCCCGTGTCGCACGAGACCCGGCCCTGGATGACCCGACGTCAGATTGCCCGGCCTTGCAGGATCGGTTGCGGCCTCGCCTGGAAATCTTCCGATGGATCGCGCTTCTCAGAAGGTCGAAAGGGTGAGCGCATTCTGCACGGAAGCCACGCCGGGCACGCCTTGAGCGACTCGCGTTGCCTGTTCGAGCTGCGCCTCTTCGGGTACCCAGCCTTCCAGCAGGATTGCTCCGTTGCGCGCGCGCACGGTAATGCCCGTCGCACGCAAACCCTTTGCGCGCGCAAGCGCTGTCAGCACGCGCTTGCGCAGCGCGCGGTCAGCTGTCTTGCTCGATACCGTGGTCGGGCTCGCCACCGTTCCGGATACGCTTGCGACACTGCTCGCCTGCGCGCACACATGACATGACATCGCGACGGCCATGGCGCCAGCGACAATATGAGCGGCTCGAATGATCTTCAATTTGTGGTCCTTTTATCGATTGAATGGTTGAGCGGCGCGATTCGCGCTCAGAAGCGATGCGTCATCCCGGCCACCGCGAGTGTCTGGCTAGTGCCAGGGCTCGACACCGCGACGCCCGGCCAGCTCATCGTGGCCGTTCCGTTGTTGCGCATGTAGCCGCCGCGTGCATACAGCGCTGTGCGTTTGGAGAGACTGTGGTCCGCGCCGATCTGCACACTCCATGTGTTGTCGTGCGCGCCGCGCACGACGCGCTGGAAGCCCGCGATTTCGATAGCATCGGCGGGTGTGGCCTGGATCGTCGCGCCAAGCTCGGAGATGCTGAACGAATGGGCCGCGTTGAGCCGGGCGGCGAGGGACCCAGCGGCCGCATCTTTGGGCCGGTGATAGCCGTAGTTGAACTGCAGATTGACGATGCCGACGCGATAGCTGAGCGCGCTCGTGAAATGCTCGGTGGACAGAGACGGAAGCATGGCGGGCAAACCCGGCACCGTCTTCGAACCCGGATGCTGGTTCTGATACGCCAGTCCGACATAGAGACCGTAGCCGGAATAGGTTGCGGCCAGATCGAGCATGTTGCCCGTGGAAAGCGGCAACGGCTGGGTGACGCTGGCTGCGAGCGCATACATGCCCCAGAACTGCGCGCCGCCCACGTTCGGGCTTTTGTAGATGACGGCGTTGCTCGAACGGCCGCCTGCGCTTTGCACGGCGAGTGTGTTGCGGTCGACTGTCGTTGCGGCGGCAGCCAGCGGCGACAGCACTTCGTTCGCGCGGAACGGGTCGCTCGGATAGAGCGCCCAGAATGTCGGCTGATACTGGCGTCCAAAGGTGATCGAGCCATACTTTTCGTGCGCGAGACTCACCCACGCCTGGCGATAGAACATCGCGGTCGAATCGCCGAAGAACGCGCCGTTGTTGACGTTGTAGCCATTTTCGACGTTGAAGACCGCCTTCAGGCCGCCACCCAGATCCTCGGTTCCCTTCAGCCCGAAGTACGAGCCGCTGTTGCCACCGCTGCGCTCCGACCACGACCCCTTGCCACCGTTGTTCAGGTATTGGCCGAAGACGTCGACCACGCCGTACAGCGTCACACCGGTTTCCGCCGCAGCGCCGCTCGCGGCCAGCAATAGCATCGCGCCCATCATGCTTCGCCTGCTTGAACACATACATGTCTCCCGTTATGGAACAGGCAGGCCGGCCGTCGTGCGACAGCGTCCTTACGCCCACCTTTCGAACGACAGTGTGTCAGGCGAATTAATCAGGATAACTACCCTGAACGAGGGGGTGCGCGAACCTCCTTTGTTGATAACCATCGCTCACTTCGGAGCACCCGGACGACATTTGCAGCACAATTGCGAATATTCTGTCAGTACGATCCGACTGCCGCCATGGTCCTTAAGAACCTGCTTCGCCGCCTCGACCTCACGACGCTGCAACTGTTCATCGCCGTTTATGAGGAAGGCACGCTGACGCGCGCCGCGGAACGCGAGGCTATCGCCGTCTCCGCAGCGAGCAAGCGGCTGCTCGAACTGGAGCAGGCCGTCGGCGCGACGCTGTTTCAGCGCAACGCGCGCGGCATGACGCTTACGCCCGCGGGCGAAACACTGCTGCATCACGCGCGCCGCGTGATGCGCGGCATCGAGAACATCGGTATCGAACTCGCGGGCCACGCGAGCGGCGTGCGCGGCTACGTGCGGATGATGGCGAACCTCTCCGCGATCGTCGAGTTCTTGCCCGAGGATTTGCGCGCGTTTCTGGCCGTCAATGACCGCGTGAAGATCGATCTCGAAGAGCGGCCAAGCGGCGGCGTGGTCGAGGCCGTGGCCGACAGTCTCGCCGATCTCGGCATCTGTTCCGGCGAAGCGGATGCGCGCGGTCTCGAGGTGACGCATTACCGGCACGACACGCTGTGCGTCGTGATGCGCGACGATCATCCGCTGGCCGGCCGCGCGAGCGTCGCGTTCGAAGAAACGCTCGACAGCGATCACGTCGGCCTGCATTCGGCCAGTTCGATCAACGCCCGCACCCACATGGCCGCGCGCCAGGCGGGCAAGGCGCTGAAGCTGCGCATTCACGTGCCGGGCTTCGACGCCGTGTGCCGGATGGTGCAGGCGGGCATGGGCGTCGGCGTGCTGCCCGTCAACGTGTATCGCATCATGGGGCGGCCGTTGGGTCTCGTGTCGGTCGCGCTCGAAGACGAATGGTCCGAGCGCAGCCTCATCATCGTGACGCGCGATTCGGCGCGTCTGTCGCCCGTCGCGCGGCTGCTGTTCGACCATCTGAGCTCCGTCGAAGCCTTGTCCGGCAAGGCTTAGCGCCGAGCGTTCGCGGAACGCGAACGGTCCTTGGCGAAATGCGGTTGGACGCTCTGGCGCCGCCCCTTCTAACCTTGTCTCCAACCTGAAACAAGATTGGAGACAGCATCATGAGTGGTCCGTTACAGGGTATTCGCGTCGTCGAGATCGGCACGCTGATCGCGGCGCCGTTCGCCGCGCGCCTGCTCGCCGAGTTCGGCGCCGAAGTCATCAAGATCGAAGCACCCGAAACGGGCGACCCGCTGCGCAAATGGCGCAAGCTGCATGAAGGCACCTCGCTCTGGTGGTATCTGCAATCGCGCAACAAGAAGTCGATCTGCGTGAATCTCAAGTCGCAAGAAGGCGCCGATGTCGTCAAACGTCTGGCCGCCGACGCCGACGTCGTCATCGAAAACCTGCGCCCCGGCGCGCTCGAAAAGCTCGGCCTTGGCTGGGACGTGCTGCACGCGATCAACCCCAAGCTCACGATGGTCCGCATCTCCGGCTATGGTCAGACGGGCCCGTATCGCGATCGGCCGGGCTTTGGCGCGATCGGCGAAGCAATGGGCGGCATCCGCTATACGACGGGTGAAGTCGATGGCGCGCCCGCTCGTGTCGGCGTGAGCCTCGGCGATTCGCTCGCTTCGCTGCACGGCGTGATCGGCGCGCTGATGTCGCTGCTGCGCGTGAAGACGGGGCAGGGCGATGGACAGGTCGTGGACGTGTCGCTGGTCGAAAGCGTCTTCAACCTGATGGAAAGCCTCGTGCCCGAATACGATCTGCTCGGCCATGTGCGCGAGCGCAGCGGCGGCGCGCTGCCGGGCATCGCGCCGTCGAACACGTATCGCACGGAAGATGGCGGCTTTGTCGTGATCGCGGGCAATAGCGATCCGATCTTCAAGCGCCTGATGCAGGTGATCGGCCGTGCCGATCTCGCCGACGATCCCGCACTCGCCCGCAACGACGGCCGCGTCGCGCAAAGCGCGATGCTCGATGCCGCGATCACCGCATGGACCTCGCATCAATCGATAGACGACGTGCTGGCCGCGCTCGAACGCGCCGAAGTGCCGTCGGGCCGCATCTATTCGGTGGCCGACATCGTCGCCGATCCGCACTATCAGGTGCGCGAGATGTTGCTGAAGGCTGATTTGCCGGGTGGCGCGTCGGTGAAGATGCCGGGCATCGTGCCGAAGCTGTCGGAGACGCCCGGCGAAGTGCATTGGCAAGGTCCGGCGCTCGGCGAGCATACGTCGAGCGTGCTCGCCGATCTCGGCTATGAGCAAAGCGAAATCGAGCGGCTGCGCCGCGAAGGAGCCGTGCAATGAACTTCGAACGCGAAACATTCGACAAGCTGATCGTGCAGGAAGTCGCGCCGCGCGACGGCTTGCAGATCGAACCGACATGGGTCGAAACGGCCGACAAGATCGCGCTGATCGATCAACTGTCGACAGCGGGCTTTACGCGCATCGAGGCCGGTTCGTTCGTCTCGCCGAAAGCGATTCCCGCGTTGCGCGACGGCGAAGCGGTGTTCACGCAGATTGAGCGCCGCGCGGGCGTGGTCTTCGTCGCGCTGGTGCCGAACGTGAAGGGCGCCGAGCGCGCGCTGAATGCACATGCGGATGAACTGAACCTCGTGATGTCCGCGAGCCAGACGCACAACCGCGCGAACATGCGGATGAGCTGCGAAGCGTCGCTGGTCGCATTCGGCGATATCGTGCGGCTCGCGAAGCATTTCCCCGTGTCGTTGAATGCGACGGTGGCGACAGCGTTCGGTTGCCCGTTCGAAGGCAAGATCGACGAAGACCGCGTGGTGTCGATTGTCGATACGTACCGTGAAATGGGCATCGACGGCATCACGCTCGCCGATACGACGGGCATGGCGAATCCGCGCCAGGTCGCGCGGCTCGTCAAGCGCGTGCTGCAACGCGTGCCTGCCGATGCGCTCACGCTGCACTTTCACAATACGCGCGGCCTTGGCCTCGCGAACGTGCTGGCCGCGTATGAAGTTGGCGCACGCCGTTTCGACGCGGCGCTCGGCGGCCTGGGCGGTTGTCCGTTCGCGCCGGGCGCGTCCGGCAACATCTGCACCGAAGACCTCGTCAACATGTGCGACGAAATCGGCATTCCGACGGGCATCGATCTGCAAAAGCTGATCGCGCTGTCGCGCACGCTGCCTGCGTTGCTCGGTCACGACGTGCCAGGCCAACTGATGAAAGCGGGCCGCAATTGCGACGTGCATCCCGTACCTGATTACGTGCGCGCTATCTGAACATCACCCGACTGAACCACACCGACGACCGGACGACGAATCCGGCCTACAAGGAGACAAACATGAGCACACCAGGCGCAGTCGCGGCGGGCAGCCGTGACGACAAACTAGCGGCCACAGCCGACATCATCAAGAAGGTCACATGGCGGCTCATGCCGCTCATCATGATCTGCTATCTGTTCGCGTTCTTCGACCGCATCAACATCAGCTTCGCGAAGTTCCAGCTGCAAAGCGATCTCGGCTTTTCGGATACGGCATACGGCCTTGGCGCGAGTCTGTTCGTGATCGGCTACGTGCTGTTCGAAGTGCCGAGCAACATGCTGCTGTACAAGGTCGGCGCGCGCAGGTGGATTGCGCGGATCATGATTTCGTGGGGTCTCGCGACGGCCGCGATGGTGTTCGTCCAGAACGAATGGCAGTTCTACGGCCTGCGTTTTGTGATCGGCGCGATGGAAGCGGGCTTTGCGCCCGGCGTGCTCTACTATCTGACGTTGTGGTTTCCGGCGAGCTATCGCGGACGCGTGACGTCGCTGCTGTTTCTCGCCTCGGCGTTCTCGGGTCTTGTCGGCGCGCCGCTCTCGGGTCTCGTGCTCGGTCAGATGGACGGCGTGTTCGGCATTCGCGGCTGGCATTGGCTGTTCCTGCTCGGCGGCTTGCCTTGTATCGTGCTCGGCATTCTCGTGCTCAAGGTGCTGAAGGATCGCATCGAAGACGCTGGCTGGCTGTCGCCTGCCGAGAAGACGTATCTGTCGAGCCAGATCGCGCAACAGACGCAGCCGACCACGCAGGGTCACTCGCTGCTCGGTGCGATTCGCACGCCCGGTTTCCTCACGCTCGGCCTGATCTACTTCCTGATTCAGATCGCTTCGTATGGCCTGAATTTCTGGGCACCGCATCTCATCCGCGTCGCAGGTACGCAAAACCCGACCATCATCGGTCTGCTGACGGCCGTGCCTTATATCTGCGGCGCGATCTGCATGGTGATCGTGGGCCGTTTGTCGGATGCTTCGGGAGAGCGTCGCAAGTTCGTGAGCGGGCTGCTGGTGATGGCGGCAATCGGTTTCTTTGCTGCGGGCTTCTTCGACAAGCAGACGGTGATGCTCGTCGTGGCGCTCGCTGTGCTCGGCGCAGGCGTGATCGCTTCGATTCCCGCGTTCTGGGCGCTGCCGCCGAAGCTCGTGACGGGCGCGGGCGCTGCGGGCGGTATCGCGCTGATCAATACGCTGGGTCAGTTGGGCGGTATCGTCAGCCCGGTGATGGTGGGCCGCGTGCGCGACGTGACGGGTAGCACGACGCCTGCGCTGTATGTGATCGGCGGGTTGAGCCTGATCTGCGCGTTGATCATTCTGTATGGCCTGCCGCAATCGCTGCGTCAGAAGGACCATACGGGGAGCGCTGGCGCGTGACGCGTCGGTGATGCGATAGAAAAAACGCACGGCATCGAGCCGTGCGTTTTGCTTTTAAGCCTTCAGTTTCGCAGCCGCCGCATCTTCGCGCGACTGCACCTGCAACACGGCATCGCGCTTGTCGAGCAAGTGCTGCCGCAAGATCGCACTCAGACGCTTGCCGTCGCGCGCCTCCAGCGCTTTGAGCATCTCGTCGTGATCGTGAATCGCGCTGTCCCACTTCGGAATCTGGAAGTTCGAGCGAAAGCGCAGCGCCTGCAAACGACGGTTCACGGCGATATACGTCTGACGCAGCGCGGAGTTGCGCGCGGCCTCGTTGATCTTGTCGTGAATCGCCTGATTGCGGCTGTAGTAACCGGCCAGATCGTTCTGCGCGCGGCACGCGAGCATCGCGTAATGCAGCGCCTTGATTTCGGTGAGTTCGACGGCTGTCATGCGCTCCGCCGCAAGCTCGCCGGAAAACGCTTCGAGCCCGCTCATCAGTTCGAACGTCTCGCGCAATTCCGCTTCGTCCATTTTGGACACCGACGCGCCGCGATTCGGCTCGATATCGATCAACCCCTCCGCCGCGAGCACTTTGAGCGCCTCACGTAACGGCGTGCGCGAAATGCCGAGCGTTTCGCACAGTTCGCGTTCGTTCAGTTTCTTGCCCGGCTCCAGCGTGCCTTCGACGATGAAGCGCCGGATGTGTTCGACCACCGTGTCGTGCAAACGCTGGCGTTCGACCTTCGGCATCAGGGGAGGCGGTGTCAGGCCTGCATCAATGTCCGAATTTTGCATACAAAAATCCTCAAGCACGATTTGAACCGATTTTAAAGCATCCAACCCTCTAGCTGGCTGCGAGGGTAAACACCGCCTTGGGATTGTCACGAATCGTTTGTTATAGTTTTTTGCATGCAAAATTCAATCGAGGAGATCGACCGATGCTGAAACTCGACTTTCATCCCGCAGGCCGCCACTTTTTGCAGATTCCGGGTCCGAGCCCGGTGCCCGACCGCATCTTGCGGGCGATGAGCTATCCGACCATCGACCATCGCGGCCCGGAATTCGGCGCGCTGGGCCTGAAAGTGCTGGACGGCATCAAGAAGATCTTCAAGACGCAGCAGCCTGTCGTGATCTATCCCGCGTCGGGTACGGGCGCATGGGAAGCGGCGCTGTCGAACACGCTGAGTCCCGGCGATCACGTGCTGATGTTCGAGACGGGCCACTTCGCCACGCTGTGGAAGAAGATGGCCGAGAACCTCGGCCTGAAGCCGGAGTTTCTGGGCTTGCCGGGTATCGAAGGCTGGCGGCGCGGCGTGCAGCCGCAAATGATCGAAGCGCGGCTGCGCGAGGACACGCAGCATGCGATCAAGGCCGTGTGCGTCGTGCATAACGAAACGTCGACGGGCGTGACGTCCGATATTGCGGCCGTGCGCCGCGCGATCGACGCAGCGGGCCATCCGGCGCTGCTGCTCGTCGATACGATCTCGGGCCTTGCGTGTGCCGATTATCGTCATGACGAATGGGGCGTCGACGTCACCGTGTCGGGTTCGCAGAAGGGCTTGATGCTGCCGCCCGGCATCAGCTTCAATGCCGTGTCGCCGAAGGCGATCGAAGCGGGCAAGCAGGCGAAACTGCCGCGCGCGTTCTGGGACTGGACCGAAATCATCGAGATGAACAAGAGCGGCTACTGGCCGTACACGCCGAATACGAACCTGCTGTATGGGTTGTACGAGGCGCTCGACATGATTCTCGGCGAAGGGCTCGACAACGTGTTCGCGCGGCACGACCGTCTCGCCGAAGCCTGCCGCCGTGCGGTGCGCGCATGGGGCCTCGAGATTCAATGTGCCGATCCGTCCGTGTATAGCCCCGTGCTGACGGGTGTGATGATGCCGGATGGCGTCGATGCCGATGCGGTGCGCAAGGTCATTTACGAACGCTTCGACATGTCGCTCGGTACGGGCCTCGGCAAGATGAAAGGGCGCATGTTCCGCATCGGGCATCTTGGTGACTGCAATGACCTCACGCTGATGGCGACGCTTTCAGGCGTCGAAATGGGCCTCCAGATCGCGGGCGTGCCTGTCGCGGCGAGCGGCCTGCCTGCTGCGATGGAGTTCCTGATGTCGCAGCCGAACGCCACGAAGCTCAAAGCAGCCGCTTGATGGGCCACTTAAGCAGCCGCATCAGCTGCCGATAACCATACGACGAAGGAAGCGCAAACGGCGACACGTTGCTTCCCTCATCTCAGACGCAATCCTCGAAGCACCCACGCGCCCGGCCAGCGCGACGCACAGCAGCGAACAGAAAGACAAAGACGCAAGCGAACCACAAACGCGACCAACGCCAACGGCAGACCCTGCGGACGGCGGCTCGCGCGGCATGAAGGCCGAACACGCCGTGCGAATGCCCCGTCCGCCAGCAACGGAGACAGACGATGAAGCGGTTTCGTGTAACCAGTGCGACCAGTATCGTTCTACTGATGCTATGCATCATGTACTTCATCACCTACCTTGACCGCGTCAACGTCAGCACGGCGGCGGCGGGCTTCGGCAAGGAGTTTCATCTTTCGCATACGGAAATCGGCCTTGTTTTCTCGGCCTTTGCGTATCCTTATCTCGTGTTTCAGATCATCGGCGGCTGGGTGAGCGACCGTTTCGGCGCGAAGCGCACGCTGATTGCGTGCGGCGCGATCTGGGCGCTCGCGACGTTGCTGACGGGCTTCGCGGGTGGACTCGTTTCGCTGCTGTTCGCGCGCGTACTGCTCGGCTTCGGCGAAGGCGCGACCTTTCCGGCCGCGACGGCTGCGATGTCGCGCTGGGTCGCGAAAGAAAAGCGCGGCTTCGCGCAAGGCATCACGCACGCGGCGGCGCGCATCGGCAATGCCGTTGCGCCCGGCGTGATCGTGCTGGTGATGACGACGTGGGGCTGGCGCGAGTCGTTCTATATCTGCGGCGCGTTCAGTCTGCTGTGGGTCGTCGTCTGGGCGCTGACGTTCACCGAGTATCCGAAAGAACATCGCCGCATCACGCAGGAAGAACTCGACTTCTTGCCGCCGCCCAAAGCGAAGATGGCGAACGTGCCGTGGAAAGCACTTTTCAAACGCATGACGCCCGTGACCATCGTGTACTTCTGCTATGGCTGGACGCTGTGGCTGTTCCTGAGCTGGATTCCGCAGTACTTTCTGCATAGCTATCAACTCGACCTGAAGAAGTCGGCGATATTCGCTTCGGCAGTGTTCTTCGCGGGCGTGATCGGCGATACGCTGGGCGGCATCGTCACCGACAAGGTCTTCGAGCGCACGGGCAACCTCAGGCGCGCGCGCAGCTGGATGGTGTCGATCTGCATGCTGCTCACGCTCGCGTCGCTTGTGCCGCTGATGCTCACGCACAATCTTTATGTATCGATGGTGTGTCTGTCGGCGGGCTTCTTCTTCGCCGAAATGACGATCGGTCCGATGTGGGCGATCCCGATGGACATCGCGCCTGAATACTCGGGCACCGCAAGCGGCATGATGAACACGGGCTCGGCGCTCGCGGCGATCATTTCGCCTGTGCTGTCGGGCTATCTGATCGATACGTTCGGCAGCTGGGAGTTGCCGTTCGCGGGCAGCATGCTGCTGATGGCGATCGGCGTCGTGCTTGCGTTCCGCATGCAACCCGAAAGCCGTTTCGAAACCGGCGCAGAGCCGAGTACACAACCCGCCACGCGCTTTAACGCGTGAGCCTCGCTAACGTTTGAATGACCATGCTGACTCAACAACTCGCCGACGCACGCGCCGATCACACGACGCTCGCGTCGCTCTCGCCCGAACTGATTCCCGCCGACATGAGCGCCGCTTACGCGACCCAGCACGAGTTGCTGGCGATCCACGGCGCGCGAATCGGCGGCTGGAAGATCGGTGCTAAGTCCGCCGAAGGCGCGATTCAGGGCGCGCCGCTGCCTTCTTCAGATCTGCATGCCGATGGTGCGCGTCTGCCGCGCGCGCACTACACGCCGCTTGGCCTCGAACTGGAGATCGCGTTTCGCTTCGGGCGGCATTTCGAACCTTCGGCCAATGCGTATCACGAAGTCGAAGTGCTCGATGCAATCGATTCGATGGCCGCGACCATCGAAATCGTCGCGAGCCGCTTCGCGCAGTGGCCGAACGTCGACAAGCTTGCGCAACTCGCGGATTTGCAGAATCACGGTGCGTTGATCGTCGGCGAGTTCACGAAGTACCGGCGCGATTTTCCGTTCGTTGCGCCCGCGCTGGGCTTCACGTTCGAAGGACAGGGTGTCGTGAAGGCGACGCCTTCGAATCCGTGCGGCGATCCGCGGCGGCTGCTGACGTGGCTCGTCAATCACTGCACGCAGCATCATCGCATTGCGGTGACGCCGGACATGATCGTCACGACGGGTTCGTATACGGGCATGTTCTTTCCGCAGCATGCGGGCACTGCGCGTGGGCAGATCGACGGGCTTGCGCCCGTCAGCGTCACGCTCGAATAGTTTCGTATTACACGCCTCGCTTTTTATAGGCCGAAGCACATGTCGAACGCCGATTCTCTGCTGGTCAAGCCGATTCATCTCGTGCCGTCGTCGGCGCGCCTGAGCACGCCGCTTGCGAACCGCCTGCGCAAGGAATTGCGCGGCGATGTACTGTTCGATGCCGCGAGCCGTGGACGTTATTCGACGGATGCGTCGATCTATCAGATCATGCCCATCGGCGTGGTCGTGCCGCGCGATCAGGATGATCTGCTCGTCGCGCTCGACGTAGCGCGCAGCGAACGCGTGCCACTGCTCGCGCGCGGCGCGGGTTCGAGCCAGTGCGGGCAGACGGTCGGCGAAGCGCTCGTGATCGACACCAGTAAATGGCTCAATCAGGTCATCGCGTTCGACAAGGAAAAGCGCACCGTGACGGTCGAGCCGGGCATCGTGCTCGATCATCTGAATGCATGGCTGAAGCCGCATGGTTTGTGGTTCCCGGTCGATGTATCGACGGCGGCGCAATGCACGATCGGCGGGATGGCGGGCAACAATTCGTGCGGTTCGCGTTCGATCGAATACGGCAACATGGTTCACAACGTCGAAGCGATCGACGCGATTCTCGCGGACGGCACGCAAGCGCATTTCGCTTCGCTGCGCGATGCGCCGCAGGGCGCGCGTTTGCAACAGATTGTCGAAGACGTGAAGGCGATTGCGTTGCGCGAACGCGATGAGATCGTCGCGCAGGTACCGAAAGTGTTGCGGCGCGTGGCGGGCTACAACATCGATCTGTTCGATTGTCAGAACCCGCGCGCCTATACCGATGATGGCTTTGCCAATCTCGCACATCTGCTGGTCGGCTCCGAAGGCACGCTGGCGTTTAGCCGCCAGTTGACGCTGAAGCTCGCGCCGCTGCCTGCGCACAAGACACTGGGCGTCGTGAACTTTCCGACGTTCTGGCAGGCCATGGACCTGACGCAGCACATCGTCAAGCTCAAGCCCGTCGCCGTCGAACTGGTCGATCGCACGATGATCGATCTGGCTATGAGCAATCCCGCGTTCCGGCCGGTGATCGAGAAGGCGCTGGTCGGGAGGCCCGAAGCGATTCTGCTCGTCGAGTTCGCAGGCGAGAACCGCGACGAACAATTCGCATCGCTCAAGCAACTCACCGAACTGATGGCCGATCTCGGTCTGCCTGACTCGGTCGTGCAGATGCCTGACGCAGGCGAGCAGAAGGCGCTATGGGAAGTGCGCAAGGCGGGTCTGAACATCATGATGAGCATGAAGGGCGACGGCAAGCCCGTGTCGTTCATCGAAGACTGCGCGGTGCCTTTGGAACATCTTGCTGAATACACGAGCCGGCTGACCGAGGTGTTTCATCGCAACGGCACGGAAGGGACGTGGTACGCGCACGCGAGTGTCGGCACGCTGCACGTGCGGCCGATTCTCGACATGCGCCGCGACGGCGCGACGAAGATGCGCGCCATTGCCGAAGAAGCGGCGGCGCTGGTGCGCGAATACAAGGGCGCGTATTCCGGCGAACATGGCGACGGATTGTGTCGCGGCGAATGGGTGGCGTGGCAGTACGGTCCGCGCATCAACCGGGCGTTCAGCGAGATCAAGGCGCTGTTCGATCCCAACAACCGGATGAACCCGGACAAGATCGTGCGTCCGCCGAAGATGGACGATGCGAGTAACTTTCGCTTCGCGCCAGGCTACAAGGCCCAGTCGTTGACGCCTGCGCTCGACTGGTCGACGTGGAATGTGGAGCGTGATCCGATGACGGGCGTTGAGACCGCGCGTGGCACGGGCAACGATCTGGCGGGCGGTCTCGCGAAAGCCGTCGAGATGTGCAACAACAACGGTCATTGCCGCAAGTTCGATGCGGGCACGATGTGTCCGAGCTATCGCGTGACGAAGGACGAGCAGCATGTGACGCGCGGACGGGCGAATACGTTGCGGCTTGCGCTGTCGGGGCAGCTGGGTGACGAGGGGCTCGCGAGTCAGGATGTGAAGGACACGCTTGATCTGTGTGTCTCGTGCAAGGGCTGCAAGCGCGACTGCCCGACGGGCATCGATATGGCGAAGTTCAAGATCGAGGCGCGTGCCGCTTGGGCACAGAAGAATGGGCTGCGGTTGCGGGAAAAGATGATCGCGTTTATGCCGCGTTATGCGGCGTTGGCGGCGCGTTTGCCTGGAGTGTTTTCGGTCGCGGCTGATATGCCATGGTTCAAGCGCTCTTTGGGACTTGCGCCGCAGAGGTCGTTGCCACGGTTTGTGAAGCCTTTTTTGAGTAGTGGATATGTGAAGGCTGCTTCGGTGGGTGCGCAGAGCGCGCAAAAAGAAGTGCTGCTATTCGTCGATACGTTTAACAACAGTATCGAGCCGGAGAATGCACGCGCTGCGCAACAGGTGCTCGAAGCGGCGGGTTATACCGTGTACTTCAATACGGTTGAGGGCGAGCGTCCGCTTTGCTGTGGAAGAACTTTCCTTGCGGCAGGACTCGTCGATGAGGCGAAGCACGAGGCCCGCCGGATGCTCGATGCGTTCAGGCCTTTTGTCGAACGTGGTGTGCCGGTGGTTGGGTTGGAGCCTTCTTGTTTGCTGTCGTTGCGGGATGAGTTTCTTCAATATGGTTTTGGGGAAGAGGCAGAGCGACTGTCGAAACTCGCGATGCTATTTGAAGAGTTTCTTGTGCGTGAGCACAAGGCTGGTCGATTGAAGCTCGAGTTGAAGCCGCTTGACGACGCGAGCCAGGTGTTGGTGCATGGGCATTGTCATCAGAAAGCATTTGATGCGGTTTCCCCCGTGCAGACTGTTTTGAAGTGGATTCCTGATATGAAGGTGTCGATGGTTGAATCTTCGTGTTGCGGGATGGCGGGGAGTTTTGGGTATGAGGCGGAGCATTACGAGGCTTCTATGGCGATGGCTGAATTGTCATTGCTGCCTGCGGCGCGTGCGATCGACGCTCATACCTTGATGGTCGCGGATGGGACTAGTTGTCGGCATCAGATCTATGATGGAGCAGGAGTGAGCGCGCTGCATGTCGCGCGGGTTTTGGTGCGGGCTTTAGGGTAGTGGTTCTTTTTTGTCTGCGACGCTGGGTGGTGGTGTTTGCTGCGCATGCCGTTTGGTGTTTTATTTTTTCGCTGGCATCCGCGATTTGTTAGCGTGCTTCAGGCGTCGCCCCTGTGGGGGGGCACCTACTTTTCTTTGCCGCCGCAAAGAAAAGTAGGCAAAAGAAAGCGGCTAACACCGCCAGTTCTTGTGTGCCGCAAAGAAAAGTAGGCAAAAGAAAGCGGCTAACACCGCCAACATTTCTTCTTGCCTGAGGGCCCCCACAAAAGCGGCTCACACCGCCAACATTTCTTCTTGCCTGAGGGCCCCCAACCGGTCTTACGCTTCACACGGCAGCATTTCTGTTCGCGGTCGTTGCCAACGCTTCGAATGAGCGCCTCACCCACTTCAAACACCCGAACAAGGGCAAACGGCAGCGAATGGTATCTGCCGCCTAGGTGGCAAACTGTGTGTAGGTTGTCGCGACGTACACGTTAGCGCTCTTACATGGAGGGACACGTGCGCAATCGGTCCGAAGTGAGGCGTGTGAGGTGCTACGGCCTACACACAGTTTGCCACCTGGGCGGCGGTGGACTATCTGGCATGGCGTGCTCGGACGCGGGTGCGTGAAGCGGGTGATGCGCACCGCAAGAGCGTTGGCAACGAACATAGGTCACGTGATTGCCGTGTGAAGCGTAAGACCCGTTGAGGGCCCTCAGGCAAACACTAGAACTGGCGGTGTTAGCCGCTTTCTTTTGCCTACTTTTCTTTGCGGCGGCAAAGAAAAGTAGGTGCCGCCCCGCACAGGGGCGACGCTTGAAGCAAGCTAACAAAACGCGGATGCCAGCGCAAACACAGGCAAACCAAACCAGCCGCGCCACGAACCCAAAACCCGAATTCCAGCGCATAGCCAAAACCCAGATCCCACCGCAAAGGCAAAAACCGCAACCCGCCGCGCCGCGCAGGCGCAAAAAAATCTCAGCGCGCTACACCCCGCAAAAACTCGGACACTTTCGCGAGCCCCGCCACCAGCACCTCACGATTATTCGTGTACCCAATCCGGACATAGCCCTCAACATCCAGCGCGCTACCAGGCGTAAACATCACCCCAGTCTTCTCAAGCAAAGAAACGCAGAACTGACGAGAAGTCATATCAACATTAACCTTCACAAGAGCAGTAGTCCCCGACTTCGGCTTCACATAAGAAAGCAAAGGCTCCTTAGCAATCCACGCATCCAGCACCGCGAGATTAGTCCGCAGAATCCCGTGATTACGTTCCAGAATCGCCTTGCGATTTTCCAGCGCAATGGAAGCCAACAGATCATTCAACATCCCAACACTAATCGTGTTGTAGTCCCGATGCGTCCTGACGCGCTGTAGCAGTTCAACAGGCGCAACGATCCAGCCCACCCGCAAGCCCGCCAACGACCACGTCTTCGACATGCTGCCCGTGCTGATACCCTTCTCATACACATCCGCAATCGACGCAGTAAAACCGGTCCCTTCCTGATCCGTACCTCGATACACCTCATCATTCAGCACATAAGCGCCACAAGAGCGCGCAATCGCCACAATCTCCACGAGAAACTCGCGATCCATCAGCGACCCAGTCGGGTTATTCGGATTGTTGATCGCGATGACGCGCGTGGTCGGCGTGACCATTCGCCTCAATTCATCCAGATCAGGCAGAAAGCCGTTTTCTTCACGCAAACGCAGAATGTCGACCTTCGCGCCGTAACTCTCGGGAATCGAATAATGCTGCTGATACGTAGGCAGCACCGAAATCACATGATCGCCAGGTTCGACGAGCGTTTCATAAACCAGCGCATTCGCGCTGATCGCCCCGTGCGTAATCAGCACATTCGGCACGCCCTGCTTCTCATACAGCGACGCGACATTGCTGCGCAAACGCTCAGTACCGTCGATTGCGCCATACGTCAGCTTCATCGGCAGAATCTCGCCGAGCAGCGCGTCTTCCTTGCCCGCGATCTTCAGCAGTTCGCCAACCGTCAGCGATTCGACGCACGTTTCCGCCAGGTTCAACTCGCATTGGTTCTCGTAGAGATCCATCCAGCGTTCGACTCCAAATTCCCTGATTTGCATGAGTTCTGTCCTCGTGTGAAAGCAGTGGCTAGGGCGCGGCTGGTCAGACGTTCGCGGCGCAGGTTGATTGCTGTCGAGTGTAGACTATTTGTCTCAAATAGACAAACGGAGTCCATGACGAGACGAAGCGATGGCGAACGCGTGTACGCGAAGACCGCGTCGGCGACAGCACATGGAGAATGGGAGAACAGCGTACGCCCGAACGGGACGCGACGCAGGCGCGAAATGTCAGCCGGCGCGCAGCGCCTGGCGCCAGGCGGCGGGCGACACGCCGACGCCTTGACGGAACCGGTGGCCGAAGTGGCTCGCGTTGGCATAGCCGCATTGCGTCGCGATATCGATGAGCGGCAACGCTGTCGTGCGCAGCAGCGTGCGCGCGCGTTCGAGTCGCTGCTGCGCAATCCACGCATGCGGCGGCAAGCCGAACGATGCACGGAACATCCGCGCAAGATGGAATTCGGAGAGATTTGCGACGGCGGCCAGTTCGCCGAGCGTCAACGGTTGCGTCAGGTTCTGGTCGATGTACTCGCGCAACCGGCGGCGCGTCGCCACCGCAAGACCGCCCTTGAGCACCGCATTCGCACGGTGTACGCCCTGCGAGCGCAGTAACAGGCTCAGGATTTCATGCGATGTTTCGTTTGCGCGCAGACGGCCGTCGGCGTCGTCCCACGCGTCGTTCGCGAGCGACTGGCAGAGCGTGGCAATGTGCTCGTCCTCGAAGTACGTGCGGTCGGCAAGCGTCAGTTCGCGCGGCTCGCGGTCGAGTTCTCGGATCGCGCGCTGCGTGAAGTGCTCGGGCAGGAAGTACAGATGCATGAAATGCATGTGGCCGCGTACCCACCAGCGCGATTCGTGATCGCCGGGTAGCGCGCACAAGCGGCTCGGCGCGCCATAGCGCCCCGGCAGCTTCTGGCGCTCGGTGCGATAGCCACCGTCCAGATAGCACGAGAGCGTGTGATGACCTGGTTGGTCGTACACCGTTTCGGCTTCTTTCGTTTCGCGCGTCCAGATCGCGACGGCGAGCTGATCGCCCAGCCACGCGAAGCGTTCGAGAGTCGCATTGGAGTCGCTCAGCGTCTTGCAGACCGAATGCAGGCCGAATGGCGGATCGGCTGGGTCGGTCGTGGGGATGAGCGGTGTGTTCACGTGGATGCGGCGAAACGAAAAGGGGACGCGGAGACTAAGTGCTTGCATCGAGTATACGGCCAGCACGCATTTCGCTCCCTGCGATATGCCAAAAGTGCGCAATTCTGGACAATCGAACGGACGTGCGCAGGTGCATAGTCGGGGCCAACTCGTATTGTGTGGCCCTATTGCAATGAATCTGTTTCTTTATGTTGTGACCGTGCTCATCTGGGGCACGACCTGGATCGCGATCAAGTGGCAGCTCGGCGCCGTGCCGATGTCCGTCTCGATTGCGTGCCGCTTCTGGCTCGCTGCCATCGTGCTGTTCGCGCTGCTGAAAATCATGCGTCGCCCGATGTGGCCGCCGCGCGCGGCGTGGCGTTTTCTCGCCGCGCAGGGTCTCGCGCTGTTTTGCGTGAACTTCCTGTGCTTCTATTACGCGGAAAGCGTCGTGCCTAGCGGGCTCGTGGCTGTCGTGTTTTCGACCGCGCCGCTTCTGAACTCTCTCAACGGACGGCTTTTCATGGGCCGCCCGTTGCAGCCGACGGCCATTGTCGGCGCGGTGCTCGGACTGGCGGGCATCGTGTGTCTGTCGTTGCAGCAGATGGCCGGGCATCTCGGCGATCACGCCGCGTGGCTTGGTCTTGCCGTCGCGTTCGCGGGGACGATGTGCTTTTCGGCGGGCAATCTGCTGTCTAGCCGCATGCAGTCGATGGGTCTGCATCCCATCGTCACGAACAGCTGGGCGATGCTGATCGGCGCGAGCGTGTTGACGGTCGGCAGTCTCGCCGCCGGTCTGCCGTTCGCGCTGGAGACGGACGCGCGCTATCTCGGCGCGCTCGTCTATCTCGCGGTGCCCGGCTCGGTGATCGGTTTCACCGCGTATCTGATGCTGGTCGGGCGCATCGGGCCGGAGCGCGCCGCGTATTGCACGGTGCTGTTTCCGTTCGTCGCGCTGGCTGTGTCGACGGTGTTCGAAGGCTATCGATGGTCGGCGCTTGCCGTCGTCGGACTCGTATTGGTGGTGGCGGGCAATCTCGTCGCGTTCGGCGTCACGCAGCGTCTGTTCGTGCGACGTGCGCGCGCTGCGTGATGCTTCAAGCTAATGCCAATTCGATTCGAATAAAAGCGGAAAAAATCGCTAAACGAATTATTTAAGGAGAAACGGTCGCGTTCTGATTTGAGAAGATAACAAGCACAATAAATCTATTCCATGCGAATTGGATATTAATTCGTACGGAATGGCAAATGCGCTTCGATAAGCACATCGATGAAACGCTTTATCTGCATTTGCAAACGTTTTGCTTCTCGCAAGGACACGACCGTGAAAGTCTCGACCCGCCTCGCTGCCGCGCTTTTCGCGCTCGGCAGCCTGATTCCCCTCGGCGCTGCTGCGCAATCGCAATTGACCTACACGACATCGTGGATAGGCAATAGTTTTGGATTCGGCGACGGCAAATGGATGCAGCAGGACATTCAGGCGATTAACGTTGCGCCGGATGGCACCGTATTCACCAATTCGCCATGGGACGAAAGCGGAAGCGAAATTGCCGCCTATAAAAATGGCGACAAAATTGCAGTTGCCGGCGCAACGCATGGCTGGGGCGCGGCGGGCGGCGACGCAATTGCGTCGAATAACGCTTACGTGTACGCGGCGATGTCGATCGGCAATCAGAACAATGGGCTGGTCGGCGCGGATTATCCGCCGAACGGACAGACGTGGTTCGGCATCACGCGCCGCTCGCTTGCGAACATCGCGGTCGGTGCGCCGTTCGACAGCGGCATCGGCAACAGCGCAAACGCGACGAAGAACAGCTTTCTGCGCGTGAATGCCGTCGCGACAGGCACCGATGCGGGCATTCGCGGTCTCGCGGCGACGGACGCCGAACTGTATGCGTCGGATACCTACGGCAACCAGATCGTCGTGTTCGACGCAAACACGATGCGACGTCTGCGCTCATGGAATGTCGCTGCACCGGGACGCATCGCAATCGATACCGACTCGACTATCTGGGTGATGAGCGGCTTCGGCACGGGCAGCGTGAGCGTGCTGCACTATTCGTCGACAGGCGCGCCATTGGCGGGCACGCTCGCGTTACCCGCCGGCACCGTGCCGACTGACCTCGCCATTTCGCCTGCGGGACAAATTCTCATTGCCGATAACAGCCCGAAGCAGCAAGTCCTCGTCTACGACAGAGCGGCAAGCGGCGCGACTCGACTCGCGGGCGCGCTCGGCACGCTCTACGGCATCTTCCACGAACCGAAGGGCACGCCCGGCAACTGGCGCTTCAACGGCATCACGGGCATCGGCTTCGACCAGGCGGGCAACCTCTACGTCGCGCAGAACGGCGAAGGGCCGCGTCCGCTCGCATCGGCGACAGTCGGGCAGGGCGCAGTGCTGGAAAGCTACCGGTACGCGACGCGCGGCTTCAACTGGCGGCTGCAAGGGCTGACTTTCGTCGACGGCGCGGCCTTCGATCCCGCGACGCCGAACATCGTCTACACCGGCTCCAAGCGCTTCACGATGGACTATGCGCAGCCGCCTGGCCGCGAAGGGAAGTACGCGGGTTTCACACTCAACCGTTTCGATTTCCCCGACGACCCGACGTTTCATCAGCCGCGCGGCGTACGCGGCGAGCCGATGGTGCGGCGGATCAACGGCAAGCCGTATCTGTACACACTCGATCCGGGCGCGCATTACCTGAACGTCTATCGCTTCGATGCCGCGCATGACGAAGTGGCGATTCCGTCGGGCCTGTTCGCGCAGAATCCGCTGCCGGGCGACTGGCCCGTCGGCCAGCCGACATACGGCGAATGGATGTGGCGCGATACGAACGGCGACGGCCATGTCGACGCAAGCGAGATCACAGGCAATCCGTCGACGGGAAGCACGGTCGGCAACGGCTTCTGGTGGGTCGATACGCCGGGCAACGTGTGGCTCGCGACGCCTGCGAGCGGTATCCGCGAAACGCCGTTGCAGGGCATCGACAGCGTGGGCAACCCGATCTACACGTATGCAAGCTCGAAGACATTCCCGATGCCTGCGCCGTTCAATCGCATCGCGCGCATCGTCTATATCGCTGAAACGGACACGATGTACGTGTCCGGCTACACGAGCAGCCTGCCGTGGGACGCGACGCACTGGAAGGAGGCGGGCCGCATTCTCGTACGCTACGACAACTGGAGTTCAGGCTCGCCGACACCCGTTTATACGATCGCGCTGCCGTGGAATGCGAGCAGCAATCCGCAGGTCACGCCAGTGGGCGTCGCCGTGGCGGGCAACTACATCTTCGTCGCCGAGTTGTACACGCCGAAGGTCGACGTGTACGACGCACGCTCGGGGCAAATGGTCGGCTATATGACGCCGGGCGCCGTGGTCGGCAACACGACGGGATGGGTCGACGTGTATCTCGGCATCAGCGCGGTGCGGCGCGAGAACGGCGAATATGTCGTGCTGCTCGAAGACGATGCGCGCGCCAAAATCCTGATGTATCGATGGACACCCTGAACGTCGCGTGAACTTGGCTTGATCGTCGTCAGTCGAATGAGAAATGCCGCTAGTGCTTGCCGTCTGTGCGAATGGACGGCTGCACACGATCGGTATATATATAACGACAGAACCCTTTGTGTACGAGCCATAACAGGAGCGACGATTCATCATGACGCCCGACGATCCCGACAAGCAGCAAACTGGCGGTCAGCCGGACCTCGAACACCTCGACGCAGCCGTATCGCATGTGAACGAAATGGTGACGTCGGGCAACATCGCGGCGAGCGCGGCCCGCGGCATTCTCTATAGCCTGATCGAGACGCTCGGCACGCTGGTCGGCGACCCGGACCTGCCGGAACATGCGCGTTCCGGCTACGAAGGTCTGCTCGAAACGGCGCGTGAATTGCGGGTCAAACTCGATCACTGATCGTGTGTCGCGCTGCATGCGGCGGCGCTTTCGCGTACGCCGCATGTGGGCATTTTCTTGACACAATTCGGCACTTTCGCGCGACTGTGATACAAAGGGCGCTCGTTCCGACCCGCCCGTTTTCACCTGATGCTTTCTCCTACCGATACCGCGCTGCTCGCGCTCGGCATCATCGTCGTGCTGATCACGCCAGGCCCGACCAACACGCTGTTGGCCGCCGCTGGCTTGCGCCAGGGCGCGCGCCGCTCCTTGCCGCTGATCGGCGCGGAACTGGCCGGCTATCTCGTGTCGATTTCCGCGTGGGGCCGTTTTCTCGCGCACGCGGCGCATACGCTGCCGTGGCTGCCTTCCGTGCTGCGCATCGCGAGCGGACTCTACATCGCGTATCTGGCCGTCGACATGTGGCGTGCAGCCGTGGCGCTGCCCGACTCGGCGCAACCGGCGAACGGGCCGCGCGCGCTGTTCGTCGCCACGCTGCTCAATCCGAAGGCATTGCTGTTCGCGGGCACGATCTTCCCGTCGATCGCGTTCGAGAACTTCGCAACCTATGGCTTTGCGATGTCGCTGTTCGCGTGTCTGCTCGCGCCCATCGCGCTCGCGTGGATCTCGTTCGGCGCGGCGCTCGGCAGCGGCAAGCTCACATGGCTCGACCCGGTGAAGATGCAGCGCGCGGCGTCGATCGTGCTCGGGATGTTTTCGTTGTCGCTCGCCTGGGCCGCGTTGCACTGAACGCGTAGGTAGGCGCTCAGTCTTCGTCGGCGGCGAGCGCGGCTCTGAGTTCATCGGGCGCCGAGGTGATCTGCAATTGCGGCGTGCCGTGCCAGTCGGCGCAACGCTGCAGCGCGCGGCGTAAATCCGACGTCAGCCGGCCGCTCACGCGCACGCCCGGTTCCAGATGCAGCGCCTTCAGTTCGAATACGCCGCTCGCGCGGTGCGCTTTTGCATCGACCCGGCCGATCAGCTTGCCGCGATTCAGAATGGGCAGCACGTAGTAGCCGTATTTGCGCTTCGGCGCGGGCACATAGCATTCGATCACATAGTCGAAGTCGAACAGCACGGCAGCGCGCTTGCGATCCCAGACGACGGGATCGAACGGCGACAGCAGCGTCGTGACCGTTGATGCAATCTTGCCGTCCGCAGCATCGTCGATCATCGGCGCGACGTCGCGATGCACAAAGGTCGGCTGCTTCCATCCTTCGACGCGCACGGGCGTCAGTTCGCCCTCGTCCGCCAGTTGATGGAGCGCGTCCGCGTAGGGGCGGCGCGGCATCCGGTAGTAATCCGCAACCCAGTCCGAACGCACGACACCCAGCGCGCGGCAACTGCGCCGCAGCAGTTCTTTTGCGACGGCATCGACGGGTTGCAGGTGGCGCTTGTCGTTCCACTGCGGCAACACGCGCTCGGTCACGTCGTAGACACGCTGAAAGTTGCGCCGCTCCGCGACCATCAATTCGCCGATCGCGAACAGCACTTCCAGATGCCGCTTCTGCGGCTTCCAGTCCCACCAGCCATTGCTCTTGCCCGCTTCGCGCGCGAAATCCGCCGAGCGCACGGGGCCCGTTGCGCGGATGTGCGCGAGCAGATCGTCGATCTCGGCGCGGTACTGCGCGTGCCAGTCGGCGGCGTATTTCCAGCCCATGTCGCCTGGATCGAGCATCCGGTGGCGCATCAGGCCGTAATCCTCGATCGGAAGAAAACACGCTTCGTGCGCCCAGTATTCGAACAGCTTGCCCTCGGCGAGATGCTCGTCGAGCCATTGCGGCTGATACGGTCCAAGACGGCTGAACAGCACGAGATAAGGACTGCGCGCGACGACGTGAATCGTGTCGATCTGCAATTGCGCCATTTGCCGGATGGCGTCGAGCACATCGGCTTTAGTCGCCTTGCGGCGCGGTGGGGAGAGCAGGCCTTGAGCGGCCAGATGCAGGTTGCGGGCGGCGGGCAGGGGCAGTGTGATCACGCGGTCGGCGTTGTAGCGGCGTTGTAGCGATCCGGACGGCAACCAGTCGAGCGAAACCCGACTCGCGTCGTTCCAGGGGCGGCATGGTGTCGTGCCATGCCGGACTTGTCGCTACTGTAGCGTGATCGGTGGAAACGCACCGTCAGATGGCATTTGCCGTCGCAGTGCGTCGTCCGTTACCAGCGCCCGTGGTGGTGACGTCCTTCCCAGCCGCGATGACGGCCATGGTCGTGCCAGCGCGGACCGCCGCCCCAATAGCGGGGCCCGTAGCCACCATATCCACCGTAGTAGACGGGCGGCGGCGGTGCGTAGACCACGGGGGGCGGCGCGTACACGACAGGTGGCGCATACACGACAGGCGGCGCCGCATAGACAGGCCCGCCCAGATACACGCCGACGCCGACATGCGCCGACGCAGCCGTCGATACGCATGCAGCGGCAAGTCCGATTGCCACCAATACCATCGCACGTTTGATCATGCTGTTCTCCATCCGTCCCAAGCCGATTGCTAACTGAAGCCTGACTTGATCTTACGAAGTAGAAAGCATCACAGGTGCAAGCAGACGGTGGCTTATGTAACAACCAGTAAGCAGGCTGTGAATCGACGGAGGGTAGACGCGACCGGCCCGCGCGGCGAAGCGCGCAGTCCGGTGCAAAACGGAAGGATCAGGCGCCGAGCGCGACGGTCGTTTCGCCCGCGAGCTGGGCGAGCATCGTGTGGATCTGCGCGACGACCTGTGCGCCTTCGCCGACGGCAGCCGCCACACGCTTCGTCGATCCTGCGCGCGCGTCGCCTATCGCATACACGCCTTCGACAGACGTGTTCAGGTCGCACGCCGAGTTCGCGCCCGTAATCACGAAGCCCTTCTTGTCCAGTTCGACGCCGCAGCTGCGCAGCCAGTCCGTATTCGGATCGGCGCCCGTGAACAGGAAAAGATGTCGCGAATCGAAGCAGTCGCGCCCGTCCGCGCATGGGTTCTTCAAGCCGATCTGCTCGAGTCCGCCTTCGCTGCCTTCGAGCCAGCCGATCTCCGTATCCGGATACACGGTGACGTTCGGCAGCGACGCGATCCGGTCGATCAGATAGCGCGACATTGTCGCCTCGAAGCCGCTGCGGCGGATCAGCACGTGAATGTGCTTCGCATGCGAAGCCAGATAAACGATGCCCTGGCCCGCCGAATTGCCGCCGCCGACGAGCACGATTTCCTCGCGCTTGCACAGCTTTGCCTCGACAGGCGACGCCCAGTAGTAGATGCCACGGCCGTCGAAGCGATCGAGCCCGTCGATCTCGGGCCGACGATACACCGCGCCGCTTGCGATCACGATGGTCTGCGCGCGGATGCTGCCCTGACACTGCAGTTCGAGCCGGTACGGACGTTCCTCGCAGTGCAGATGCTTGACCTTGACGGGAATCGCGACGTGCGCGCCGAACTTCTGCGCCTGCACGAACGCGCGGCCGGCGAGCGCCTGGCCCGAAATGCCCGTCGGAAAGCCGAGATAGTTTTCGATGCGCGAACTGGCGCCCGCCTGGCCGCCCGGCGCGCGGCTGTCGAGCACGATCACCGACAAACCTTCCGAGGCTGCGTACACGGCCGTCGCGAGCCCCGCGGGACCCGCGCCGACGATCGCCACGTCGTACACGTGCTCCGAGTCGAGATCGGGGATCAGGCCGAGGCATGTTGCCAGTTCAGGGTCGCTCGGATGGCGCAGCACCGAGCCGTCCGGGCAGATCACGAGCGGCATGTCCTCGGGACCGGCCGCGAACTGTTCGATGACGCGCAGCCCGTCTTCATCGCGTTCGTCGAGCACAGTATGCGGATGACCATTGCGCGACAGGAAACCTTGCAGCGACACCAGCCGCCGGTCGTTGCTCTGACCAACGATGATCGGCCCGCCCGCGCCGCGCTCGATCAGCCCGACGCGGCGCAGAATCAGCGCGCGCATGATGCGCTCGCCGAGTTCGGCTTCCGCGACGATCAGCGCGCGCAGCCGCTCTGGCGAGATCAGCAGCGCTTCGACGTGTTCCAGCGCCAGGCCGTCGACGAGCGCCGGCTTGCCCGACAGCTGGCCGACTTCGGCGAGGAATGAGCCTTGATGGTGTTCGTTGACGAGCATCTCGCGCCCGAGCCCGTCGCGCTGAAAGACTTTGACCGAGCCCTTCAGTAACACGAACATGCCAGGGCCGGTGCTACCCGTGCGACACAGCAACTCGCCCGCTTCGAAATCCTGCCGTTCGCCGAATTTGCACAGCCGCTTGATTTCTTCGGGCGTGAGTATGGGAAACATCTGGTGACGCCGTGTCGAAAGCGTCGAGAATGGCGCCTCGTTGACGGCGGCGCGTTGAGCGTCTTCACCCTCTCGCGTTACACCCATCGATTTTGCTCCTTGCTTTGCCGCGCGCCGGAGGCGGCATGCAGCCAATGTCGGTTCAGACTGTCTTCGGCGTGATGCCGATATCCAGCGTCGGCTCGGCCTCTTCGGCGAGCGGTTCGAGCTGGCGGCCCGCGTCGCGCCACGCATCGAGGCCGCCGCGCAACGGAATCACGTCCTTGAAGCCGGCGTCCGCCAATTGCTTCGCCATCCACGCCGCCGACACTTCGTTCGGGCACGAGCAATAGATCACGAGCTTCTGGTCGTGCGGATACTTCTCGACGATTTCCTGGAGCTGGCGCTCATCCGCGAATACCGAACCGGGAATCACGAACGGATCGAGCGCGCGCTTTTCCTCCGAACGGATGTCGAACAGCACGGGCGTGCGCTTGTCGAGCATCAGGTCGTACAGTTCGTCGACGTCCATGCGTGCCGTGGCGAGCTTCTTGATCAACTGACGGCGCCGATACCAGCGGTACGCGCAGTAGATGGCCAGCAGCACCACGACGACCACGGCCGTCATCTTGCCCAGACGGCTCGCGCCGGCGAACAGCATGTCGATCTGCTGCGCGAACACGACGCCGAGCCCGAGGCCGAGACCCGACCAGAGCGTGGCGCCGATGCTGTCATATGCGAGGAACATGCGGTACGGCGTGCCCATCGCGCCCGCCATCGGAATGGAGACGATCGACAGGCCCGGCACGAACTTCGCGACGGCCAGCACGCGAACGCCCCAGCGGCCGAAGAAGCGCTCGGTTTTCTTCACGCAGGTATCGCGCGACAGCGACAGCTTGCAGAGCGTTTTCAGCGTGTTGCCGCCGTAGATGCGGCCCGCCGCGAACCACGCGCTGTCGCCGATCAGCGTGGCGAACACCGCGAGCACCAGCACGGGCAGCACTTGCGCGCCGACCGAACCGGGATGCATCGCCGCCATCGCGCCGAATAGCACGAGGGAAGGCATCGCGGGCACGGGCAGCCCGATGGATGCGGCGAGCACATTGACGAATACGATAGCAGGCCCGTACTGCTCAACGAGATCATGTAGCATCGGCTTACTTTCGTGACCGTTTCGGCCTCGAAGACGACTGGAAGTAACTAAAAGATTATGGACGGATTTTCAACGCGTGCAAGAGAGGTGCGTTTTGCGTCCGGGTATTGCCGACATGCGGGAAAAGCGCCTGTCGCCTCGGTCTTCGGCGGAAAGGCTTTGGTACGCTCGGTGAACGCCATGCGACGTTCGTCGAGGCGTCAAAGATGATGGTGACTGCGCAAAAAACAAGAGGCGCGGCGCCTGATTCAAGCTGCGCCGCGCACTCTTCGTATAGCCATTGATGACTGCAGTGAATTATTGACGGTGGTTATGCTGCTCGCCTGGCAGTTCGGCGCCATGCGCGCGGATGGCTGCGATCAGTTCCGCAGGCGTGATTTCATAACGCACTTCACGGTGAATGCCCGGCTTGCGTTCATCGACTTCGATCAGAAGTATGCCTTTCCCGTCTTCTGTCGATTCGAGGCGCAGTGTGCGCAGTTCGCGACCCGTTGCGTCGTCGTGCTCGGTGAGCAGGGCCATTGCCCCGGAAGACCCGGTGGTGCGCATCGAAAATTCCCTCTTGCGTGATTGAACAACGTTGCCGAACAGGCATTGTAAGGGCAGTGCCCGCGCGCCGTCTGTCGCGTGGCGCTCACACTCTCCGGATTATGCGGGCGAGGCGTGCGCGATGCAGCGAAGGGACGCTGCGATGCATGCAAATATAAGGCCGGCGCGGCTCCTGGCGGGGTGCCGCGATTTTTTTGCGTGGCAGCAGGCCGGCGTTTCGGGACGCATATGCACGGGCTCCGTGCATGGTCGCGACATACGTTTGCCCGTTGTCATTGCGGTGACGCGTGCGTGTGATGGGTTTCGATCAGCAAGATCCGGGAGGCAGCGCCGCTTGCCGGTGCGATACAGTGGACGCATTCAGAAGGCCGCGCATGACTTTGCCGCGCGGCCTTCGACCATGCAGGAGGATGTCATGAAGCAATGCATGTCGATGCCAAGCCCATTGGGCGATATTTTGCTGCGCGCCGAAGAAGACGCACTGACGGGCGTGTACTTCGTCGGACAGAAGTATTTTCCGGCTGCCGACGGCGCGCTTGCCGCTGCGAACGCGTCACGCGTGCTGCATCAGGCGCGCGAGCAGCTCGACGAATATTTCGCGGGCGAGCGCCATGAGTTCACTGTGCCTTTAAGGATGCTGGGCAGCGCGTTCCAGCGCGACGTGTGGGACCAGCTCGTGCAGATTCCGTACGGCGAGACGGCGAGTTACGGCAGCATCGCGCGGCGGCTCGGCTTGCCGCTTTCCGCGTCGCGTGCGGTCGGCGCGGCCAACGGGCGCAATCCCGTGTCGATCATCGTGCCGTGTCATCGCGTGATTTCGAGCGCTGGCGATCTGACCGGCTACGCGGGTGGACTGCATCGGAAGGAAGCGCTGTTGACGCTGGAGCGGCCTATGTCGAAAGCGCCACAACAGCTGGAATTGCTCGCGTTCGGTTGAACGCACTCAAAAAAATAGCCCGTCCAAAAGAGGGCGGGCCGCGTAAACGCCGTTGTTACTCGGGTCAGCCGGCCCGTACACAATCCTGGGCGCTGACGAACGTATCTTTATCGGACAAATGCGCGCTGTCGAGATGGTAGTAACGATGATCCATCAGACCAAAGCGTCTTCGTCGACGGCAGCGCGCGCGACGTGAACCGGCGCGGCCGGGTTGCGCAACGCCCTGGCCGCCGGGCGCGCGGCTTTGCTGGCCGCGCCGCCCGCGTCCTGCGCGCCCGCGACGGTGAACAGGCGCACCGCTTCGTCAAGCACGTCGGCCTGTTCCGCGAGACGTTGCGCCGTCGCCGCAGCCTGCTCGACCATCGCAGCGTTCTGCTGCGTCGCGCTGTCCAGATGCGACACGGCCTGATTGACCTGGCCGATGCCGTCCGCCTGTTCGCTGCTCGCGTTCGCCACTTCGACGATCAGCGACGACACGCGTGCCACGGCCTGATCGATCACGCCCATCTGCGCCGTCGTTCGCGCGACGAGTTCGGTGCCTTGCGCCACCTCGTTGACCGTCGTATCGACCACCTGCTTGATTTCCTTCGCCGACGCCGCGCAGCGCTGCGCCAGCATGCGCACTTCGCTCGCGACCACGGCGAACGAGCGGCCCGCCTCACCCGCACGCGCCGCTTCGACGGCGGCATTGAGCGCGAGGATGTTGGTCTGGAACGCAATGCCGTCGATCACGCCCGTGATGTCGGCAATGCGCTTCGATGCCTCGGTGATGCCCGCCATCGTCTGCTCGACCTGCAGCGCGACCTTGCCGCCCGTCGCCGCCGCCGATTGCGCATCCTTGACGAGATCGAGCGCGCGCACGGTCGCGTCGGCGTTGGCTTGCACGGTAGTCGTCAGTTGCTCCATGGTCGCCGCCGTCTCTTCCAGCGATGCCGCCTGCATTTCCGTACGGCGCGCCAGATCCAGATTGCCCGTCGAAATCTCGTGCGCGGCGTCGAGCATTCCGCCGATCTGCGCGCGCACGTCGGACACGATCGCGGCGAGATTCGCCTTCAGCTGGTTGAGCGCCTGCAGCACGTCGCCGAGATCGTCGTGACGCGCGATGGCCAGATCGGCGGTCAGATCGCCTGCCGCCATGCGCGTGGCGAACGACGCCATCGCATCGACCGGTTGACCGAGGTGGCGCGACAGTAACTGCGCGGCGGCGACGCTGACCGCGGCCGTCACACCGAACGCGATCCAGAACGGCAGCGGCGGCGTGCCGCCCCACGCCGCGAGGCCGGCTGCGAGCAGCGCGACGGGCGCGACCATGTAGCCGATCGTGGCGCGCATCGCGACGGGCAGACGCATCAACGCGTGCAGCTTGCCGACCAACCCCGTGCGCACGACCACGCCCTGATGCAGCCGCACGCCGCGCGCCGCGCCGGCGCGCATCTTCGCGTAGAGCGCTTCCGCCGCGCGCACCTCGTTGCGATCCGGCTTCACGCGCACGCTCAGGTAGCCGACGGGCGTGCCGTTCTCGACGACGGGCGTGACGCTCGCGCGCACCCAATAGTGGTCGCCGTTCTTGCGGCGATTCTTGACGAACGCCGACCATGGGCGGCCGGCGCGAATCGTCGTCCACATGTCGGCGAAGGCTTCGGCCGGCATGTCGGGATGGCGAATCAGGTTGTGCGGCTGGCCGATCAGTTCGTCGCGGCTGTAGCCGGACACAGCGATAAAGGCAGGGTTGCAGTACTGGATCTTGCCCTTGAGGTCGGTTGCGGAAACGAACATCTGCGAAGACGGGTAGTCGTACTCGTTCTGGGTGACAGGCTGATTGTTGCGCATGACGTTCCTTGGACTGCCGGATGCCTCCGCATCCGAATGGTTCTGTAAGGCTTAACGGCATTGACCCCTGATGCTTTAGGGTTTTCCTGGTATTTGACTCAGGTAAATCGCGCTCGCGCCGATAACACAGAGTTCGGTGCTGCTGCCCTCATAACCGACGCAGTTGCGTCGATTACGAGCGCCTGGCGTCGCATGAAAACAACGCTGGGCGCCGGATATTGGGCGTACGCTTTCGAGACGGGCCCGTCCTGGTGGGCCTTGGTGCGATTCCCCGCGCAGACTGCGGCGCGGCACATTGTTTTCGCTTTACTTCCGTTTCTCGCGAATCCGATAATGGGACTTACTTGCATTTCGTAATCTAGCTTACGGAGTGGTTCCGCGAAGTTTTGACCCGCTCCCCTTGTGCGTGTGGCTGTTGTTCCTATAAAAAGTCGCCTTCCAAGCCGAATCGACTCAACTCAGGGAAGCCAAGCATGTCCGCGAACAAGATCAACAAAAAAGCCGCCGCGGCCGCCGTGAGCGCCGCGCTTCTCGCGCTCGGCACGGGCGCACACGCGCAAAGCAGTGTCACGATGTACGGCGAGCTCGACACGGGCCTCGCGTATATCAGCAACGCTGGCGGGCATTCTCAGTGGAAGGCGACGTCGGGTCTCGTCGACGGCAGCTATTGGGGCTTGCAGGGCATCGAAGATCTGGGCGGCGGTTATCGCGCGATCTTCCGGCTCGAACGCGGTTTTTCGGTGACTTCGGGCGAGATGTTCAACGACCACCCCTACTACGTCGGGCTCGGCAACGAGCAGGCGGGTACGCTGACGCTCGGCCATCAGTACGACCTCGTTCACGACTATTTCGCGCCGTTCACGTTGACGGGCGGCACAGGCGGCACCGCGTTCGCCCATCCGTTCGACAACGACAACGCGAACAACACCTATCTCGCGGCGAACTCGGTCAAGTATGCGAGCCCGTCGTTCGGCGGCTTGTCGCTCGGCGGCATGTACGCGTTTTCGAATGCGGCCGGGCAGTTTGCGAACAACCGTGCTTACAGCTTCGGCATGAACTACCAGGCGGGCGCGCTGAATGCGGGCGCCGCGTATCTGCATGCGAACGGGCGCGGCAATTCGTCGACGGGCGCGTATGAGCCCGTCGTGCTGCCCAACGCCACCGGCGTATTCGACGCCGCCGTGCAGACGCAGAACACCTACGGCGTCGGCATCAGCTACGCGATCGGCGACTTTACGATGGCGGCGGCGTGGTCGCGTTCCACCTTCACTGGCGTGACAGTGATCGACACGGGCGGCGTGGCGCCGTCGGTCGGCTTTTCCAACTACGAAGTCAACGGCGTCTACCAGTTGACGCCGACGGTTGCGCTCGCAGGCTCGTACACGTACACGAAGGGATCGACTTCGCACTGGCACAACGGCGGCGTGCAGGCGGACTATCAGTTTTCGAAGCGCACGGACACGTATCTGGAGGCGATCTATCAGCGCTCGTCGTCGGGCGCGCCGGCCGTCATCAATACGACCGATCCTTCATCGAGCCACAATCAGGTGCTGATCGGCGCGGGCCTGCGGCACAGGTTCTGACAGACGCCCAGTTCACGCCGGGGTGATCAGTCCTTCGGGCGCCTGCGGCATGCTGAGCAGATAGCCCTGCACATAGTCGCAGTTCACCTGGCGCAGAATCTCGAGCTGCGCCGCCTCCTCGACACCTTCCGCGATCACCTCGATGCCCAGCTTGTGCGCAAGGTCGATGACGCCCTCGACGATGGTTTGCGTCGTCGGATCGTGTTCGATCTTCGACGTGAAATGCCGGTCGATCTTCAGCGTGTGCGGCTCGAAATCGGCGAGGTACATGAGGCTCGAATAGCCGGTGCCGAAATCGTCGATGGCGATGCGCACGCCGAGCCGCTTCAGTTCGACGATCGACTTTTGCGCCTGCTTCGGGTTCTTCATCAGCGCGGTTTCCGTCAGCTCGATTTCGAGCTTGCCGGGCGGAATGCCGAACTGCTTGAGCGCGCGGTCCACCTCGCGCACGATCTGCTCGCTGCCCAGTTGCCGCGCCGACACGTTCACCGACACCCCCAGATTCATCGAGCCCGCCTGACGCCACGCGGCGAGCTGGCGCAGCGCGTTGTCGAGCACCCAGACGCCGACGTCCTCGACAAAGCCGGTTTCTTCGAGCAGCGGAATGAAATCGCCCGGTGAAATCTTGCCCCGCCTGGGGTGCTGCCAGCGGATCAGCGCTTCCGCGCTATGCACCGCGAGCGAATGCGGCTCGTGAATGGTCTGGAAGTGCAGGAAGAACTGGTTGGTGGCCAGCGCCTCGGGCACGTCGCGCTCGAGTTCGAAGTCGCCGATGGTCCGCGCCGCCTCCTCGCCCGCGAACTGATATCCGTTGCGGCCGGTTTTCTTCGCGGCGTACATCGCGACGTCGGCGCTCGACAGCAGCGCGTCGTGGCCGCTGCCATGCTCCGGGTAAATCGAAATACCGATCGACGCCGTGATGAACGCGCCCGCGCTGTCCTGCAGCCGGTTCTCCGACAGCCCGCCGAGCAGCGCCTTCGCCTGCGTTTCGAGCCCGGCCTTGTCGACCACACTGCCGATCAGCACCGCGAACTCGTCGCCGCCCAGACGCGCGACATACGCATCGCCCGGCAGCGAGCGGCGAATGATGCTGCCGACGTTACGCAGCAGATGATCGGCGGCGAGATGGCCGAGCGTGTCGTTGAGCACCTTGAAGCGGTCAAGATCGACGAACATCAGGCCGAACGGCCTGCCCGCCGCGCAGCGGCTTTCGATTTCACGCAGCAGCGCGGCGCGGTTCGCGAGCCCCGTGAGCGAATCGGTGTACGCGAGCCGGTCCAGTTCGGCGATGCGCTCCTGCTCGACCGTCACGTCTTCTGTGATGCCGACGATGCGCAGCACATTGCCTTTGTCGTCGAGCACCGGGTAGCCGGTGCTGCGCAGCCAGCGCACCGAGCCGTCGGTTTTTCTGATCCGGTACTGCGCGCGGCCTTCCGTCGATTCGGCCATGATGCGCGCCATTTCCGCGTGCAGCGCGGCGCGGTCTTCCGGCACGACCATGTCGCGCCAGACGTGCGGGTTGCGCATGAACTCTTCCGGCTCGACGCCGAACACGTTCGATGAACCTGCGGTGATGTAATGGAAATACTCGAAATTCGCGCTGTACGAGAAGAACACGAGTTTGACGTGCGCTTCCATCTCCGACATCAGCTCGCTCTTCGCGCGCAGTTGCTGGAGCAGTTGCGTCTGGCTCGTGATGTCGAGTGACGCGCAGACCACGGCGACGACCTTGCCGGCATGGTCTTTCACAGGAATGAGTTGCGAATCCCACCACTTCGGCTGGCCTGTGGTCGTCGTGCAACTGCCGCGAAACGAGGCGGGCGTGCCGTTCAGCGCGCTCCTGAAAGCGGCCGTAGCGAGGTCATTGTCGTCGCCTTTCCAGAAGCCGAGCCAGTCCGCGCCCGCCAGTTGCACGGGCGAAGTGGCTTCCATCAGCGTCGCGCCGTAGTCGTTGATGCGCAGCATGTGCCCTTGCAGGTCGAGCAGCTTGACGCAATCGCGGCTCGCATCGAGAAACGAACTGGCGAGCGCTGTGGTTGCCGCCTGCCGCGCCTTTTGCGCAGCGAAGCGCTGGCGCGTCACGATCATCGCGATGGCGCCCGCCGTAGCGCCGACGGCAACCTGCACGCTGAACGGCGCGCTCGCCGGCCCGCGCAGGGCCATTTGCAGCGCGATGCCCGTCGCACCCGCGCCGATTCCCGTGGCAACGCTGACCGCGAAACCGAACGGGCCGACCGGGCGGCGGTTCGACCATGCGTCGAGCAGCAGCGCGAGGAAGTGCTGGTCCTGGCGCGATCTGTCTTCGCCGTGCCGGCGCAGCGCACGGCGCCATTTCAACGTGAGGCTCGTCGGCATGTCCGGACTCGCCTTAATGCGCGCGCAATGCGCGGAGCGGGCGCAAAAGCGGCGCCGTAATAAACGCAGTGCGTGCCACGGACGTGAGTGAACTCACGCGCGCCGCGCATCGTGCGTCGATTGGGTGGGGAAGTGTTTTGCCTTTCATGGTGGCCAGCCGCTTCGGCGGTAATTGTTGCTGCGCTTGCGGACGGCGCTGCTCTCTACGTTTACGGCGCGCCGGTGCATTTGTTTAGCCCATACGATTGTGCCTGTTTTTGAGGGGCTAGAACTACCTCGTCGTTGGTCACGCAACGACGCGCATGCCGAATATCTTTTC
This sequence comes from Paraburkholderia steynii, assembly GCF_900100565.1. Classification (NCBI taxonomy): domain Bacteria; kingdom Pseudomonadati; phylum Pseudomonadota; class Betaproteobacteria; order Burkholderiales; family Burkholderiaceae; genus Paraburkholderia; species Paraburkholderia steynii. The sequence goes on from NZ_FNDI01000012.1 coordinate 242,097, forward strand.
TTAATGCGCCATGCATCGTTTTAACAAAGAAATGACGCTCAATGGAAAAAGCTCTGCTTACCTAAGCTTTCTCGCAACATCGAAAAAATGCGGCGAAAAGAATAGGTGAGTCGCTTTTAAATGAACGCCGGTTCGGCGAATTCGGACGCCCGAACGCCGTTGCCAATAAATGCTGACGATCGCTCTGCGGCTTGCTAAATTGCATGGTCAGGCACCGCAAATAAAGCCGCGCGCCTGCCGGTTGCACCTTGAGTGGCGCAACCCGCTAAGGCGTTGTACGAACCGGTAGCAACCATCTTGCATGGGACGCTGAAGCGCTGAATCTGGTCAACAACAAGGAGACCCCATGCGCGCCGTATTCCAGTACCCGTTTCCCGTGACCGAGCGCAAGATTGGGCGCAACAAGGTCGTCAGCGCGCGCGCCGCGGTCGAACTGATCCGTGCGGGCGACACGCTCGCGACGGGCGGTTTCGTCGGCGTCGGTTTCGCCGAGGAAGTCGCGATCGCGCTCGAAGAGCGTTTCTTCGATGCGAACGCGGCGACGTCGGGCGGACCGGGCGCATTGGGGACGCCCGATGCGTCGAGCGCGCATCTCGACCTCACGCTCGTGTACGCCGCCGGCCAGGGCGACGGCAAGTCGAAAGGGCTGAATCATCTCGCGCATGAAGGGCTGGTGCGGCGCGTGATCGGCGGGCATTGGGGGTTGGTGCCGAAGCTGCAGCAACTTGCCATCGACGGCCGCATCGAGGCGTACAACCTGCCGCAAGGCGTGATTTCGCACCTGTTCCGCGATATCGCCGCGGGCAAGCCGGGGCATCTGTCGACAATCGGCCTCGGCACCTTCGTCGATCCGCGCCACGGCGGCGGCAAGCTGAACAGCCGCACGGTGGAAGATCTCGTCAGGCTGATGGAAATCGACGGCAGCGAGTATCTGCTCTACAAGACCTTTCCGATCGACGTCGCAATCATTCGCGGCACGACGGCCGACGCGAACGGCAATGTCACGATGGAACGCGAGGCGCTCACGCTCGAGGCGCTGGCCATCGCGATGGCCGCGCGCAATTCGGGCGGCGTCGTGATCGTGCAGGTCGAGCGGCTCGCCGATACGAACACGCTCAATCCGCGCGAGGTGAAGATCCCCGGCATCATGGTCGATTGCGTGGTGGTTGCGCGGCCCGAGCATCATTGGCAGACGTTTGCCGAACCGTATTCGGCCGCCTTCGCCGGCGAACTGCGCGTGCCAGCGAGTTCCGTGGCGGCGATGGAGCTGACCGAGCGCAAGGTGATCGCGCGCCGCGCGGCGATGGAACTGATGGCCAATAGCGTCGTGAATCTGGGCATCGGCATGCCGGAAGGCATTGCGAGCGTCGCGAACGAAGAAGGCGTGATCGATCTGTTCACGATGACGACGGAGCCGGGCGTGATCGGCGGCATTCCGGCGGGCGGGCTGAACTTCGGCGCGGCGACGAATACGCAGGCCATCATCGATCAGCCGTATCAGTTCGACTTCTACGATGGCGGCGGTCTCGACCTCGCGTTTCTCGGCCTCGCGCAGGCGGACCGACAGGGCAATCTCAACGTCAGCAAATTCGGGCCAAAGCTCGCGGGCGCGGGTGGCTTCATCAACATCAGCCAGAGTGCGAAGCGCGTGGTGTTCGTCGGCACGTTCAACGCGGGCAATCTGGACGTCGCGATCGAAGACGGGCGTCTGAAGATCCGGCGCGAAGGCAAGAGCCAGAAGTTCGTCGATGAAGTCGAGCATCGCACGTTCAGCGGCGAATATGCCGCGAAGCGCGGGCAGCACGTGCTGTACATCACCGAGCGCTGCGTGTTCACGCTGACGCCGCGCGGGCTCGAACTGACGGAAGTGGCGCCCGGCGTCGACGTGGAGAACGATATCGTCGCGCAGATGGGTTTTAAGCCGATCATCGAGCGCCCGCCGCGCCTGATGGACGAGCGCATCTTTCGCGACGCGCCGATGGGACTGCGCACGCTGCTGCTTTGCCTGCCGCTCGAAGAGCGCTTCAATTACGACGCGGAGAAGAACATGTTCTTCGTCAACTTCGAGGGCTTGCAGGTGACGACGCAGGAGCAGATCGACGCGATCTGGCAGCAGGTCGCATCGCTACTGTCGGGTGTGCGGTTCAAGCCGCAGGCAATCGTCAATTACGACAATTTTTCGATCAATCCCGAGCTGATCGACATCTATTCGACAACCATCACGAAGCTCGTCAACCAGTTCTATTCGAGCGTGACGCGCTACACGACGAGCAGCTTCCTGCGCATGAAGCTGGGAGACGCACTGCAACAGCGCGATGTCGCGACGTACATCAACGAACGGCCCGGCGACGCGTCGACGCACCGCTGAATACGCGCTTGAATGCGTATGGGGTTCCTGACATGAACTGCTCACAGTGAGCGTGCGAAAATAGCGCTTTTCGCACGACAGTGCATGCATTCAAGACGTCATCATGAGCAGTTTCATTCCCAGTGTGCCCGGCAAGAGCGAGGGCGATTTCGAAGTCAGCGCGGGCTCCAAGCTCGCAGGCTACCGGCGCTTTTTCGGCGTGCTGCGAGTGGTGCGCAAGACGGACGGGCGCCTGCTCTTTCCGTTCGACGGCGCGCCCGATCTCGGTCCTTATCCAACGAAAGAAGAAGCGCTCGCTGCGGCGCAAGTGTACGGCGAGCATATCGTCGAACATGATCTCGCGCGGCCCGAACTGTAAGCGGTTTCTGCGCCGCGATTTTTCTGTTCGTGCCCCGTGCAATGCGCTTGAAGCGAGCGGCTGGCACGACTATCGTTTGAGTGGACCCCTGCGGGAGGCAATCATGCGTGCCGATGCCGTCGATGTGCATTTCGATAATGCACACCTGTTTCTCGATCTGTCCGACGGCCGCGCCGTCGAGTTTCCACTCAACTGGTTCCCCACGCTCGCTGCGGCAACCGAAGCGGAGCGCGAGCACTTCGCCATTTCGATCGACAAGCAGCAGCTGATCTGGCCTGAACTCGACGAGGACATGGATGTGACGGCATTGTTGCTGTCGCTGCCGGAGTCGATGCGCCACTAGAGACGGCGCCGTATGGCGTCGTCCTGACTTTGTTCGTCTGCCGATCGCATAAACGCGGGCGGCTCCGGCCGCATGCGTTAAAATAATCGCTTGGTGCCAATCGGAGCTTCTGTGCGATCTGTCGTTATTTATCTCACGCCTTCCCTGGACACCATGACGGAATCTGTATCGGCTTCAGGCACGCGCGAGGTTGGCGCCGACCTGGATCGCAATGCGAAGGTCGAACATGATCGGGGAGACATCGTCGTCGAATTGACGACACACGATGGTCCGTCGGTTCAGGCTCTCTAACAAGAACGAATAAAACGGCGCGCTTGCTTTCGGGCAGCGCGCCGTTGTTGTTTGTGCGCGCTTCTCAAGCCATTTCGTCACACGGATAAAGCATCTTTAAAGCCGCATTACATGACGAGAGCCCGGCGTCGAAAAGATTAATTTAATCTTTCTATACATTTCATTCTGCTGTCTGTTTGAAATTGACTCTCGATTTGCAATGCGGATATTGCAAGAGAACTTCGGCTTTTCTCCCGTGTCTCCCTTCAGTTTAAAGCCCTCATACCGTTAACAGAATTTGATCTCCATCATGCTTTAGCCAATGCATGGATAAATGCAAAAAGCATGAGTGAAGATCTAAGTGGTAGTAGTGCCTTTAAAGATGTGATGGAAGCAAAATATCAAATCGCTCGCATGTCGTGAGCGAACGGGGATTGGCTTCAATCGAAGAAAAAATAAACCGAGGACTTGAATGAAGTTACGTTTGCAATGCCTGTTGGCAGCAGCCGCATTCGCCAATTGTCTTGCCGCTCACGCGGCGCTTGGCTCGTCTCCCACCTACACCGCAACAACGACTGCAAGCTCGACTCAGGCTGTCATGCGCCTGAGCGCAACAGCCGTGCCCTACACCGTCAGCGAAGCGACGCTCACCGACGGCACGCTGGTGCGCGAGTACGTCGGTCAATCGGGCGTGGTCTTCGCCGTGTCCTGGCACGGCCCTCACATGCCGGATCTCAGTTCGCTGCTGGGCAGCTACTTTGCGGGCTACCTCGACACCGTCAATCAACAGCATGCGCAGCAGGGCAGCGCATTCGGTCCCGCGACGGTGCAGCGTTCGGATGTCGTAGTCCAGACGGGCGGCCATATGGGCGCGTACGTCGGACGTGCGTGGTTGCCGACGGGTCTTCCCGCTGGCGTGAGCAGCGACGATATCCAATAAGGCGAGGGGACTGAAAATGCGTGCATTGAAATGGATTCTTGCCGTCAGCGGCATGTGTGTGGCGCTGGCTGGATGCGGCGGAGGCGGCGGTTCGTCGAACACGTCGACCAGCAGCGCGTCCGGCACGTCGACGCCCGCGGCGGCAGTGAGCACCGCGTTCGCCGATCCGACGGCGACGCCCGTGTCGTCGGGCTCGGCGAATACGGTGCCTATCGTCGTTTCGTCGTTTAGCAACGTGCGGAATTTCCCGATGGTGAGCGTGAAGGTTTGCCAGCCGAATAGCGGCGGCACCGGGGTGACCTGCTCGACGATCGACAACGTGCTCGTCGATACAGAGTCGTTCGGCCTGCGTCTGTTCGCTTCTGCCATTCCGACATCGACGTTGAACCTGTTGACGCAGCAGACGCAAAGCGGTCAAACCGTTGCGGAATGCGCATCGTTCGGTTCGGGCAACACGTGGGGCACGGTACGTGCGGCAGACGTGAGCCTGTCGAGCGAAGTCGCGGTGAACGTGCCAATCCAGGTGATCGCCGATCCGTCGCTGGCCGCGACCATTCCGACGGGCGTAAACGGTTGCCTCGCCGGCACCAACATGACGACGCCCACGGCGCTCGGCGCGAACGGCATTCTCGGTATCGGCACCTCGCCGAACGATTGCGGCCTCAACTGTGAGAACAACCTCGTCGCGGGTGCTTACTACGTCTGCCCGAGTTCGAGCTGCACGCCGGCGAAGGTGACCGTCGCCAATCAGGTGACCAACCCCGTGACGAAGTTCACGACCGACAACAACGGCGTGATCGTCGAGATGGCGCAGGTGCCCGATACGGGTGCCGCAACGGCAACGGGAACGCTCGTCTTCGGCATCGACACGCAATCGAACAATGCGCTAAGCGGCACCAGCGCGACAATCTTGCCGACTACTCTCGCGGGAGATATGGATGCCGTGTTCGAAGGACGCACGTACAGCAAGACGGCATTCTTCGATTCAGGCTCGAGCGGTCTGTACTTCCAGAGCACGGTGCTGAGCAAGGCATCGAACGGCTTCTACACACCGGCTGCGCCGACGGGAATGACGGCTGTCTTCACGGCGGCCAATTCCGCTACGGCAACCGTCAAGTTCAACGTCAGCAATGGCGTGACGCTGATCAATTCCGGCAACTACGCGTTCAATAATCTGGGCGTTGCGCTGTTCAATTCGATCGACATCGGCATGCCGTTCTTTTACGGTCGGCATATGTACTACGGCATTTCGGGTCAGCCGGCGTCGTCGGCGGGTGCTGGGCCCTATGTCGCGTACGTGTCGAGCTGAACGTGCGTGACGCTGCTCACGCGGGTTTCATTGATCGGTTGTGCGTGAGTGGAGTGCAATAAAAAAGGGGGCGCAGTGCGCCCCCTTTTGCGTCTAGTACAGCAGCCTACTTAAACCAGCCCCGTCGCATAGTAAAGCCCGATCACGAAGAACACAGCCAGCGTCTTGATGATCGTCACGGCGAAGATGTCGCGATACGACTCGCGGTGTGTGAGGCCCGTCACGGCCAGCAGCGTAATCACCGCGCCGTTGTGCGGCAGCGTATCCATGCCGCCGCTCGCCATCGCGACCACGCGATGCAGCACGTCCATCGGAATATGCGCAGCGTCGGCGCCCTTGATGAACAGATCCGACATCGCCGCGAGCGCGATGCTCATGCCGCCCGATGCGGAACCCGTGATACCCGCCAGCGAGCTCACCGACACAGCCGCATTCACGAGCGGATTCGGAATGCTCTTGAGCGCATCGCTGACCACGATGAAGCCCGGCAGTGCCGCGATCACGCCGCCAAAACCATATTCCGACGCGGTATTGAGCGACGCGAGCAGCGCGCCGCCGACAGCCGCCTTCGTGCCCGAAGCGAAACGCTCCTTCACGCTGCCAAACGCCGTGATGACGACGAGCAGAATGCCGAGCAGCAACGCGCCTTCCACCGACCAGATCGCGACCAGCGACTTGATCGTCGCCGTTACGGGCGCGCCGTGGTTACCGGGCAGCACGTCGGGCGAAACGGTGTAAGTCGCGCCGTACCATTCGGGAATCATGCGCGTGAGCACAAAGTTCGCGACGCCGACCAGAATCAGCGGCGCAATCGCCAGCAGCGGATTCGGCAGCTTGTCGGTTTCCATCTTCTCCGGCTCGTTCAGCAGCGACGTGCCGTAGCCTTCGCCCTTCGCCATCGCCGAGCGGCGGCGCCATTCGAGGAACGAAAGGCCCACGACGATGATGAACAGCGAACCGGCGATACCAAGGCCGGGTGCGGCCCAAGCCGTCGTCTTGAAGAACGTGGTCGGGATGATGTTCTGGATCTGCGGCGTGCCCGGCAGCGAATCCATCGTGAACGAGAACGCGCCCAGCGCGATCGCGCCCGGCATCAGACGCTTCGGAATATTGCTCTGTCGATACAGTTCCGCGGCGAACGGATACACCGCGAACACGACGACGAACAGCGAGACGCCGCCGTATGTCAGCAGCGCGCACACGGCGACGATCACCGCATTCGCCCGCGAGCGGCCGATATAACGGATTGCCGAGTGAACGATCGACGCGGCGAAACCCGACAGTTCGATCACTTTGCCGAACACGGCGCCGAGCAGGAACACAGGGAAGTACAGCTTCACGAAGACGACCATCTTCTCCATGAAGATGCCCGAGAACACGGGCGCGACGGCGGCGGGATCGACTAGCAGCACCGCGCCGAGCGCGGCGATCGGCGCGACGAGAATGACGCTGTAGCCGCGATAGGCGGCGAACATCAGGAACGCCAGGGCGGCGAGGACGATGACAAAGGCCAATTGAGTCTCCAATGCTTGGTTGTTCTACGTGGACGCGTGCGACAGGGCGCGGCGGCAGGCGCCCGATATTGCAGGTTCCGTGCCATGCCCGTCAGCCGGGCTTCTGCGGCCCGGGCGGCGAAAAGAGCCGCGCGACGATTCGAACGATAGTACAAATTTGTCTCCAAATGGAGACAAATTGCAGTCTGTCGAGTTCGATTCGGCGAAGCATACCTTAATCGGTGGGGTTGTTGCAGGTCTCGTACGTGAGATAATCGGTCCACAAATTGAGACAATACAAAAATTATCAGCCTTGCATGGGATCACAGTAAGCGCTAAAGCGCTAACTATGATCGACAGCTTTGCATGGGATCCTGGTAAGCGCTAAAGCGCTAACCAGTATCGACAGGAGACAGCGACAACATGATGAACGACTGGTCGGGCCTGCCCGCGACCTACAGCGAAGTCCTGCGCCGCGCAATGGACTCGCTCTTCCGCACGTTCGAGAACTTCAGCGAAGGCACCTTCATCGTCGATGCCGACGCGCGCGTCGTGTGGATCAATAAACGCTACGCGGCACGCTTTGGTTTTGCCGATCCGCAACAGGCGATCGGCCGCGACTGCGAAGCCGTGATCCCGAATAGCCTGATGCGCGAAGTCGTGATGACGGGCAAACCGATCCTGCTCGACATTCTCGAAACCGACCGCGAGCCGCTCGTCGTCACGCGTCTGCCGTTGAAGGATGACGCGGGCAAGACGGTCGGCGCCGTCGGCTTTGCGCTGTTCGACGAGATGAAGGCGCTCACGCCGCTCTTCTCCCACTACTCGCGCGTGCAACAGGAACTGATCGCGACGCGCCAGTCGCTCGCGCAGGCGCGCCGCGCGAAGTACACCTTCGCGAGCTTCGTCGGCACGAGTGCAGCCAGTCTCGAAGTGAAGCGTCAGGCGCGGCGCGCATCGCAAGTCGATTCGCCCGTGCTGTTGCTCGGCGAAACGGGCACCGGCAAGGAACTGCTTGCGCACGCGATCCACGGCGCGTCCGCGCGCTCGACCAGGCCGCTCGTCACCGTCAACGTCGCGGCCATTCCCGATACTCTGCTCGAAGTCGAGTTCTTCGGCGCGGCGGCGGGCGCGTACACCGGCGCGGACCGCAAGGGACGCGTCGGCAAGTTCGAACTCGCCGATGGCGGCACGCTGTTTCTCGACGAGATCGGCGACATGCCTTTGCCGCTGCAAGGCAAACTGTTGCGCGTGCTGCAGGATCGCGAGTTCGAGCCGCTCGGCTCGAACCGGATAGTGCGCGCCGACGTACGGATCATCGCGGCGACATCGGCCGATCTGCCCGCGCTTGTTGCCGCGGGGCGCTTCCGCCCAGACCTGTTCTATCGCCTCAACGTGCTCACCATTCATGCGCCGCCGTTGCGCGAGCGGCAAACGGATATCGAGGCGCTCGCCTATACGATCCTCGAAGATCTGTCGACGCAGGTGCCCGGCGGTCACTTTGAACTGCAGGACGACGCGTTGCGGCTGTTGTGCTCGTACGGCTGGCCAGGCAATGTGCGCGAGCTGCACAACACGCTGGAGCGCGCGGTGATGCTGTCGGACAGCGAGCGCATCGACGCTCGCTCGCTTGCGCCGTTCATCGGGCCCGTGCGCGGACAGGTCGCGTTCGATGCCCCGGCTTACGTGCAGACAACGGCGGCCAGACTATCGGACGAAGCGCAGCCGCAACAGTGGGCGGACGCGATGGCCGCGTTCGAAAAGCGTTTTATCGACGAGGCGTTGCGCGCGTGCGAAGGACGCGTCACGGAAGCGGCCGCGCGCATCGGCATGGGACGCGCGACGCTGTACAAGAAGATCGCTGCGTACGGCATCGAAGTGTGAGCGTCGCCGGGCAACGCCGCCGCGCAGTACGATCGTGATGCTGGCAGCAACGCAAACCCAAAGGAGACCTGGCCATGACACGCTGGATCGTTTGGATCATGCTGGTTATCGCGAGCGCCGCCTGCAATGTGCTGCATGCGCAAGAGGCGTCATCGGCGGCGCCGCCAGGCGAACGGCGCAACTGGTACAACGATCCGTTCTTCACGCTTTCGCACGCGATCGCCGACTGCCCCGTGCCGCTCGGCCCGATGATGACGCACGCACAGATGGAAGACGACGCGCACTATCGCGTGGAGCGAGGCACGACCTGCTGGCTCGCGCACAAATGCACGAAGCCGAACTCCTATCTGTACGACGCGGACATCGCCAGCGCGATCCACGCGCGCTTTACGAACCCGCATGCATTCGACGGCACGAGCGTGTGGATCACGGTGCAGCGCCGCTTCGTCTATGCGGAAGGCTGCGCGCCCGCATCGTTCGACAGGCACGCGTTTCAGCAGCAACTCGAAGCGATCGCCGACGTCGAGCAGGTGTTCATGCGCATCGCCGCAAGCACGCATGGACCGATGCCCTACAAGACGCTTGCGGAACCCGACAGACAGCCGATAGCAGAGCCGATAACTGAACCGAAGCCACAGACTCAATAACACGATAAACGCAACGCAACTCGGCCATGGCACAATCGCGTTCGTCGAAAAACAAGTGGCCAACGGGGTTTTCCATGAAACGCAGTCAAACATCCACGGCGCGCGTCATGCATTGGGTTCGCGGCGCGGCGCTTCCTGTCGTCGTCGCGATGACGGGCGCGCTCGCCGCGTGCAGCAGCGCGCCGCCGCTCTTCGCGCCGGATGGCCAGCCCACCACGCTCGTTCAATGCCCCGCAGGCTCCGACAACTGCGATCAGCAGGCGCAAGCGATGTGTGGCGGCGCGTTCGACACGATACGCACGACGACCCAGAACGGCGTGCGCAGCCTGCTCTACGCCTGCCGCGGAAAGTAAGCAGCGTTGCCGCCATGGCCGGGCCGCGCTTGCGGCCCGCTGACTTCCTGAAGCACGTCACGCCGATATATCGCGCGCTGCATGTCGCGGTTGATGCACATGCATCGACCTGAACCGTTGCGTCTTAGTTGCAGCATTCGCGCAGATCGAAGCATGCATCGGCGGATTTCTCGACCGCTCTGAACAACCACTCGTCATCATGGCTGCGCGCGGCCCGCGAGCGTTGCGCTGGCGCATCGCGCAAGGCGATTCCGTGCGCCGCCCAACGGAACACATCGATATCCTCGTATAGATTTCTGATAGCGGGTGAGGTCGCGTGGCAAGGGACATGCGCTGTCCATCCGATTCCGGGAAGCGTGTGCAGGCAATACAACGACATTGAGAGAGCGGCAGTCGATTTCCCGCGGCACATTTCGTGCTAACCGATGGCGCCTTGCGAGGGACGACGGGGAAGGCAATGAATCACGAGCAGATAGAAAAGGATATTGAGCACCTGGAACACGTCATCTCGCGCATCTCCGCTGCCGACGGCATTCCGCTGTCATACTGGCGCAGCCGTATCGAATCGGTGTTGGTTGCCACGCTGGTGCCGTCTCAGATCAAGCGCGTCCAGCGGCTCATCGACGCGTTGCACGCACTCGAAGTTCGTTACAAGCGCTAAGCGCCGCCACCTTGCGCGCGCCCGGCCTTGCCCACAGGACTCGTTCATGGACAGAGCAGGATTCCCGGCCGCGCGTCTCGCGCGTTCGACGGATGCAATGCAAGGCGATGTCGAACGCGGCGCAGTGGCTCGCGTCGTGACGCTCGCATGGCCCAACGGCGCGATCGGTCGCATCGATGCGCGTGCGACCCGCTTCGTATACCTTCCATCGGACACGTTCAATGGTCGAGGCAAGCCTTCGGCTTCGTCCTGTCGATCGAATCGTTCGGATGGCCAGGCGCCTTCGGCACCCGCTGGTTCCGCGATCCCGTCGTGAATCTGATCGCACGTTTGTTGACGGTGCGCAGTGCTCGTGGATCTCTGACAGCACTACACTGCTACCCGGCACTTTTTAGGTCTGGTACGGTCTGAGTTGCCGTACAGCTTTGCAAGGAGACTTCGCCAGATGGCCACATACAGACAGCTGACCGCCCAACTCGAAAAGCTTCAGAAGGAGATGGAACAAGCACGTGAACAGGAAGTGACTCAGGCGATCGCTGACATCAAACAGAAGATCGCCGATTACGGCATCACCGCTGAGGAGCTTGGCTTCTCGAGCAAGGTGCGCGCGGCGGGGCGCAAAGCTGCGCTGCCTCCGAAATACCGCAACCCCAAGACAGGCGAAACCTGGAGCGGCCGTGGCCGTGCGCCGGGTTGGCTCGCGGGTAAGAATCGCGACAAGTTTCTGATCGACGAATGAGACTGGCGCAAGCGCGCGTCGCCGTTAGCCGATAAGTGCGCTTGCGCTTCCTTCCTGTTTTTCTCATCCCGCAGCGGTGCCGGCCTTTGACCGGTACACCGTACAGTGAGCGAAAGCGCAGCCGCCAGGCGCACCGTCGCGGGAGTCCCGAAAACTCTCACCTTTAGCTGGCGCTGCCCGTTCGAAGCGGGGTGCCGGATTCGCTATCGCTTGCCTGCGATTCGCTTGACGGCGTTGCGGCGCGTGCGTTCTTATGATTGCGGCGTTCGCCGTGAAAGCCTTATGTATAAAGGGTTTGTGGCATTCCGCGCGGAACGCCGACGCGCTTTTCGCGTGCCTTGCTGGCGCGTATCTTAAGAACGCTGCGCCATTGCTTAAAGCGTGATTCGCGGCCGATTTTCCCTCCTCCCGAAAACCCTCACCTCAGCGTTTTTGCGTCAGCGGCCACGACTCAGTGGAAACCCGGAGTTGAGTGCGCCTCATACCCCGGATCAAAAAACATCGCTTCATCGTCCTGCTTTTCGGCCAGCACAATCAGCCCATCCCACTCAACCTGATGGAACTGGACAGATGAGCACCACTGAGAAGCAACTGTATATCGGCGAAGGATTCGAAGGCCCAGGCGTGAACCTCGCGCACATCAACGTGCTGGTCGGTCCGCGCAACGGCCCCGCTGGCCAGGCATTCGCCACCGCGCTGTCGACACCTTCTGCCGGCCACGCGCCGTTCGTCGTGATCGCGCGTCCCGGCGTGCCGACCAAGCCGCTGACGCTGTATGTGAACAAGGCGCAGATTGAAGGCGACTTCCACGGCAACGCGACGTGGGGCGCATCGCAGGCGGGTATCGCGAAGGCGGTTGCCGAGTCGCTGGAGAACGGCACGCTGCCGCCCGAAGCGGAGAACGACTGGGTCGTCGTGTCGGCGAACTGGGTCAACCCGAAGACCGACGATCTCGACGCCGTGTTCGAGAACAACTACCGCGCATGCAAGAACGCGATCCTCGCGGCGATGAAGGGCCTGCCGCACAAGGAAGAAGTGTTCGCCGCCGCGCGTGAAGTGTCGAACCCGTTCTATACGCCGAAGCAGCGCTAAGCCAACCGACGCCTGTCAGCAATCAAGGAAGCACGCAAATGGAATACATTCGCCTCGGCCAGTCGGGCCTGAAGGTTTCGCGTCTGTGCCTCGGCACGATGAACATGGGCACGCCGCAATGGAAGCCGTGGATTTTCGATGAAGCGCAAAGCGAGCCGATCGTGCGTCACGCGCTCGAAGCCGGCGTCAACTTCATCGACCTCGCCGACTTCTACTCGACGGGCGTCGGCGAAGAAGTGGTCGGCCGCATCCTGAAGCGCCTCGCGCGCCGCGAAGAGATCGTCGTGACGACCAAGGTCGGCTATGACATGGGCACGTATCAGAACGCGGGTGGCCATTCGCGCAAGCACATCATGGACGGCATCGACGGCTCGCTGTCGCGTCTGGGCATGGATTACGTCGATATCTACATGCTGCACTACTTCGACGTGAACACGCCCGTCGAAGAAACGATGGGCGCGTTGAACGACATCGTGCGCGCAGGCAAGGCGCGCTACATCGGCGTATCGACGATGTACACGTGGCAGTTCGCGAAGATCATGCAGGTGTGCGAGCGCAACGGCTGGCACAAGCCGATCAACATGCAGCTGCAACTGAACCTCGCGTATCGCGAGGAAGAGCGCGAAATGATTCCGTATTGCCAGGATCAGGGCGTCGGCGTGTCAGTGTTCAGCCCGCTCGCACGCGGTCTTCTGACGAGCGACGCGCAATCGACGCGCAACCAGACCGACTTCTTCACCGCGCAGATGTATGGCGACACGGCGTCGCGCGAGATCGCGGCATCGGTGGCGCGCGTGGCGGCGAAGCGTGGTGTCTCCGCAGCGCAGATCGCGCAGGCGTGGGTGCTGCAACGTGACGGCATCTCGAGCATGCTGGTCGGCGCGGATACGCCGGCGCAGTTCGACAGCGCGCTGGCCGCATTGGGCACGAAGCTCGAAGCGGAAGAACTGCACGAGCTGGAGCGCAACTACACGCCGTGCGATCTGATCAACGACTACACGGCGGGCAAGCGCATCGCGCGCGAAGCGCGTGCCGCACAAGGCGCGTTCGCCGACGTGGCAAGCAATCTGGACAAAGCAGCATGAGTGAATTTCTCCGCACAGGCCACTACATCAACGGCGAGTGGTACGAAAGCGCGAACACGTACCCCGTTCGCAATCCGGCAACGGGCGAGGTAATCGCCAATGTCGCGAAGGGCGGCGCGCAGGAAACGGCGCAAGCCATCGACGCCGCCGAGCGCGCGTTCCCCGCCTGGCGCGCGCTGACCGCGAAGGAACGCGGCGCACGTGTCAAGCGTTGGGGCGAACTGATGCTCGAGCATCGCGACGCACTGGCCGAACTGCTGACGCGCGAGCAAGGCAAGCCGCTCGCCGAAGCGAAGGGCGAAGTGGGCTACGCGGCGAGCTTCTTCGAATGGTTCGCCGAAGAAGCGAAGCGCAGCTACGGCGACGTGATTCCGAGCCCGAAGCCCGATTCGAAGATCATCGTCACGCGTGAACCGGTTGGCGTGGTCGCGGCGATCACGCCGTGGAACTTCCCGCTCGCGATGATCACGCGCAAGGCCGGCCCCGCGATTGCAGCCGGTTGCACGATGGTGCTCAAGCCTTCGGAAGAAACGCCGCTGTCAGCGTTCGCGCTGGCCGTGCTCGCCGAGCGCGCGGGCATTCCGGCGGGCGTGTTCAACATCGTTTCCGGCAATGCCGTGGCAATCGGCGGCGCGCTGACGGAATCACCCGTCGTGCGCAAGCTGTCGTTCACGGGATCGACGCGCGTCGGCAAGCTGCTCGCCAAGCAGTCGGCGGATACGCTGAAGAAGCTGTCGCTGGAATTGGGTGGCAACGCGCCGTTCATCGTGTTCGACGATGCCGACATCGACGCCGCCGTGCAGGGCGCGATGGCGTCGAAGTTCCGCAACACAGGGCAGACCTGTGTGTGCGTCAACCGCTTCTACGTTCAGGACGGCATCTACGATGCGTTCACCAAAGCGCTGACGGAAGCCGTGAAGAAGATGCGCGTCGGCGATGCGCTGAAGGGCGAGGTCGAGCAAGGTCCGCTGATCAACGAAGCCGCGCTGCTGAAAGTCGAAGCGCATGTTGCCGATGCGTTCCAGCACGGCGCGAAGGCGCTGACAGGCGGCAAGCGTCACGCGCTGGGCGGCACGTTCTACGAGCCGACGGTACTCGTCGACGCAACGCAACCGATGCTGATCGCCGAAGAAGAAACGTTCGGCCCGGTGGCCGCGTGCTTCCGCTTCAAGACGGAAGACGAAGCGGTCAAGGCCGCGAACGACACGCCGTTCGGTCTGTCCGCGTACTTCTACACGCGCGATCTGGGGCGTGCCTGGCGCGTCGCGGAGGCGCTGGAAAGCGGCATGGTCGGCATCAACGAAGGCATCATCTCGACGGAAGTCGCGCCGTTCGGCGGCGTCAAGCAGTCGGGCCTCGGCCGCGAAGGCTCGAAGTACGGCATGGATGAATACGTCGAACTGAAGTACATGATGATGGGCGGTCTGGGCCGCTAGTCGTCGATGCTTCGTCCGCCACGCGCGGCGGAAAAGCAAGGAAGTACGCGTCCCGGCGCGCACCACGGGACGCGATAACAAGGAGACATCTTGAGCGATCAAGACCTGCTTGCGCGGCCGTCCGGCCCCGCATCCCCGTCCCCGCGCGTTTCAGCGCCGGCCCAATCTAAAACCTCGCAACACACGAACCGCAACACCGTCTCGCTCGACGATGTGCCGCTGAACGGCTTCCACATCAAGATCGCCGGGCTGACGTTCGGCGCGCACTTCACGGAAGGCTTCGCGCTCGGCACGATCGGCTATGCGCTCGCGTCGCTCAACAAGCAGATGCCGCTCGATGCGTTCTGGCAAGGCATGATCGGCAGTTCCGCGCTGATGGGGATTTTCGTCGGCAGCCTGGTGTTTGGCTGGCTGTCGGACCGTATGGGCCGCCAGCGCATTTTCCTGCTGAGCTTTCTGATCATCACGCTCGCGGCTTTCGCGCAGTTCTATGTGTCGTCGCCGGCAATGCTCTGCGCGTTGCGGGTGCTGATCGGCTTCGGCATGGGCGGCGATTTCGCCGTCGGTCACGCGATCCTCGCGGAGTTCTCGCCGCGCAAGCATCGCGGCACGCTGCTCGGCTCGTTCAGCGTGATCTGGACGATCGGCTATGTGGTCGCGAACGTGCTCGGCCTGTGTTACGCGGATGCGTCGCCCGATGCATGGCGCTGGCTGCTCGCGTCGGCGGGTGTGCCTGCACTCGCGGTGCTGGTCATGCGGATCGGAACGCCGGAATCGCCGCGCTGGCTGCACGGCAAGGGACGCGTGGCGGAAGCGCAGGCCATCGTGCTGAAATACTTCGGGCCGAACGTGACGATCGACGGCGCGCATGACGACCATGCACATGGCGCTCAAGGCGGTTTTGCGCGTCTTTTCAAACGCGATCTGATCCGCCGCACGATCTTCAACTGCGCGTTCTTCGTGTGCCTCGTGATTCCGTACTTCGCGATCTACACGTTCCTTCCGTCGATCCTCAAGGCGATTCATCTCGACAACGGTTCGGGCGCGGATTTCCTGCTCAACGGCTTTCTCGTGGTCGGCGCGCTGCTCGGTATCTGGCTGACGATCGTGCTGTCGCGCCGCGCGTTTCTGATCGGTTCGTTCGCGGTGACGTGCCTGTCGCTGCTTGCGCTGAGCGTGCTGCCGGAATCGGCGGCGCTGTGGATGACCGTTGCCTTCGCCGTGTTCACGCTGACGATGTCGGCATTCTCGAATCTCGTCGGCGTGTTTCCGCCCGAGTGTTTTCCGACGGAAGTGCGCGCGTGCGGCGTCGGACTCGCGATTGCATGCAGCCGCCTGGGTTCGGCCGTCGGCACGTTCCTGCTGCCGCTCGGCATCGCGCAACTCGGTTTTCATTCGACGATGCTCGCGCTGTCCGCCGTGTTGCTGGTCGGGATGATCGTTTCGATCGCGTGGGCGCCGGAGACGAAGCATCTGACGTTGAATCAGGCGAGCGGGGCGTAGCGGCTGTCGCATCGAGAAGAGAACGCATTCTTCGGTTGAAGCCCGAAGCGCCCGTGAGGGTGCTTCGGGCTTTTTCTATTTGAGCCCGCTGATTCTCCAATTTTGAGAAATGGGAGCGACGGCCGCGATGCATCTAGTCGATCTCAAAAATGAGTACCTTCTCTCAGAAAGGTGGGTGTTCGCCTTTGGACCGTTGCGCCGACTGACTTTGCCCGGAAAGGCGAACCGCGCGTCCATCTCATTATTTTGGGAGTTGTCTTAGATATTCCTAAGCGAGCGAATTTTAAGATTGCTTCTGTGCTGAGCGACAACGCGGTCAAACGAAGCAACGGACCGGACAGCAACGATCAGCGTAAGCGGTGCGGCATCACGAGATGAAAGCGCCGCTGGTTTTACATAGCAGACTTTATTCGTTCATCAGATCTTTAGGAGCATCAACATGCAAAAGCGCATCATCCCCGCAGTCGTCATCGTCGCAATGGGCATCGTCGGTCTTCAGTCGATGAAGGCGCACGCCGCCGACGGCACGATCACCATCAACGGCGCAGTGTCGGACACGACCTGCTCGATCAACGGTGTCGCAGCCGGTTCGCCCGCCGATGTGTCGGTGACGCTGCCGACCGTCCAGGCTGGTTCGCTGTCCTCGGCTGGCGCGACGGCCGGCACGTCGAACTTCGGCGACATCCAGCTTTCGCTGAGCGGCTGCTCGGGCACGGCGACGAAGGCAGTCGCACGCTTCGAAAACGGCCCGAACGTCGATCAGAGCAGCGGCTACCTGTTGAACAAGGCATCGGCTTCGCCAGCGCAGAACGTTGAAGTGCGCCTGCTGAACGCCCAGATGCAGCCGATCAACATCCTGACCAACGCGAACAACGACGCAGCCGCGAACGGCGCGGTGATCTCCGGCGGCGCGGCGATGCTGAACTACTTCGCGCAGTACTACGCAACGGGCAAGGCGCAGCCGGGTAGCGTCACCACGTCGGTCCAATACACAATGCAGTACCAGTAAGCGGCATCGAAGGGGGCGTTTGTTTCGGAAAACGCCTTCTTCAGCAACATTGTTTCGATTAACGCATAAGTAAAGGTGAAGGCGATGAAGACGATGGCTCGGTTGCTGGCTGGTGTGGGTCTGGCATGTGCGCTGTTCGCAAGCGTGGCTCAGGCGAGCGTGACGATTGGCGGCACACGGGTCGTGTATCCACTGGATCAGCGCGAAGTGACCGTCAAGCTGAACAACGACAGCCGTGCGCCTTCGTTGGTGCAGGTCTGGATGGACGACGGCAACGTCGACACGAAGCCGGGCGACAGCAAGGCGCCGTTCGTCATCACGCCGCCCATCTTCCGCATGGACGCGGGCAAGTCGCAGACGCTGCGTGTCATGTACAGCGGCGACGCGCTGCCGCAGGATCGCCTGCCGCAGGATCGCGAGTCGGTGTATTGGCTCAACGTGCTTGACGTGCCGCCCAAAGCCGACGCGAAAGCCGATGCGAATACGCTGCAATTCGCGTATCGCACGCGGATCAAGGTCTTCGTGCGGCCGCCGAAGCTGCAGGGCACGCCGGACGAGGCGCCGCGCCAGCTTGACTGGAAGGTCGTCCCGGCGCCGGAAGGCAAGGGCCAGGCGCTCGCCGTGTCGAATCCGACTGCGTATCACGTGTCGTTCAGCGAGATCAGGGTGTCGTCCAATGGCGCCACTTACAAAAACGACCGCGGCGGCATGGTCGCGCCGCGCGGCAAGGAGATCATCGCCGTGCCGCAGATGAACGGCGTGAAGTCCGGCAAGGTTCACTACGTCGCGATCAACGACTTCGGCGGTGCGATCGAAGGCGATGCGGACATCGCTCCTTAACACGTCTCGCCTTCACTTTGAGGCGCTGGGTCCGCCGGCCGCTTTTCCCTCTCCCGAATCTCAAAAACGTAGCCGCGTGATGCCGTCTGGCACGCGCTGAGCCTTTGCGCGTGCGGGTCTTGAGTATCTCAAAATTAGGAATCGTCTGAGGTACTCCTATCTCGTAAATCCATAACATCGATTCATGCCTGATCGACAGGCCAATCGAAGTTATCGGATCATGAAACCCTCACTCCAACGCCAATCGCAACGCCCGGCTAGTGCAACAGCCGGCTCGTTCATGCTGAATCCCGTCACGGCCGTCGTGCTGTCGGTGTTCGCGATGGCGGGTTTCATGAGCTCAGGCGCCGCGTGTGCGGCCGAAGCGGGCGGTGCTGTCGAGTTCGATACGACTTTCCTGCAGATCGACTCGCAACGGGTCGACGTCGCGCGCCTTGGCCGCGGCAACATCGTGTCGCCCGGCGCCTATACGGTCGATATCTCGATCAACGACAACCACGTCGCGCGCGAGAGCGTGCGCTTCACCGCCGCGCATGAAGGCGAGAACGCGCGCGCCTGTCTCACGCGCAAGATGCTCGAAGCATACGGCGTCGACTTCACGAAGCTGGCGAACGCAGCGGATCAGGGCGCAGACGCATGTGTCGATGTCAGCGCGAGCGTGCCGGACGCAACGGTTGAATTCGACTTCAACGAGCAGAAGCTAAACATCACGATCCCGCAGAAGTACATGCACAACCTGGCGCGCGGCTACGTCGCGCCGGAACTGTGGGACAACGGCGTCAACGCGGGTTTTCTCAGCTACAACGCGAACGCCTACCGGACGGCGAGCGGCGGCACGCAAGCGTCACAGGAATATCTGGGCCTGAACGCCGGCGTGAACATTGGCGCATGGCACTTCCGGCATCAGTCGTCGGTGACGGCGGGCACGGGCCAGTCGATCCAGCTCGACAATATCGCCACCTACGTTCAGCACGACGTGACGAAGCTGCGCTCGCAGGTCACGCTCGGAGACGCGCAAACTACAGGCGACGTGTTCGACAGCATCGCGTTTCGCGGCGCGCAGATCGCCACCGACGACCGCATGCTGCCGGAATCGCTGCGCGGTTATGCGCCCGTCGTGCGCGGCACGGCCGATTCGAACGCGCGCGTGACGGTGCGCCAGAATGGTCAGGTTATCTATGAAACGAACGTGTCGCCGGGACCGTTCGAAATCAACGATCTCTACGCAACCGGCTACGGCGGCAACCTCGACGTGACGGTGACGGAAGCCGATGGCCGCACGAAGCGCTTCACCGTGCCTTACGCGGCCGTCGCGCAGTCGCTGCGCGCGGGCACGACACGCTTCGCCTTCACGGCCGGTCAACTGCGCGACGAATCGTTGCAGACGAAACCCGGCTTCACACAGTTCACGGTGCAGCGCGGGCTGACAAATCTCGTCACGCTCTACGGCGGCGCTATCGCGTCGAACGGCTATGTTGCGGCGAATCTCGGCGCGGCATTGAATACGAAGTACGGCGCGCTCGCGAGCGACCTCACGACGGCGCGCACGCAGTTGCCCGGCGCTGGTTCGCAGCAAGGTCAAAGTCTGCACATCGGCTACAGCAAGTTCATCGATTCAACCAATACCAACATCGCGCTTGGCGCGTACCGGTACTCGGACAGCGGCTATCTCGGCCTCGCTGATGCCGCCCGGCTGCGCGACGCCGCGCTGCATGGCAGCGACATCAACGCGGCCGACCGCGAACGCGGCCGTCTGCAACTGACTGTCAATCAGACGCTGAAGGATCGCGGCGCGGTGTTCGCGAACGTTTCGTCGCAGCACTACTGGAACCGGCCGGGACGCGACATGTTTTATCAGTTGGGCTACTCGAACGGCTTCAAATATGGCACCTATAGTGTTACGGCAGGCCGTACTCGCAGCGCGGACGGCACGCTGTCGAACGAAGTGATGCTGAGCACGTCGATTCCGCTCGGTCATACGCAGCACTCGCCGATGCTGTCGACCAACCTCAATGCGGGCAAGGGCGCATCGAGCATGCAGACCAGCCTGGGCGGTGCCGCGGGTGAGCGCAATCAGTATTCTTATAACGTGTACGACACGGTCGGGCAGGCTTCGTCGGGCGGCGTCAATGCGAGCGCCGGCGCGAGCGGCACCTGGCGTGCGCCGGTTGCGCAGGTGACGGCGTCAGCCAGCGGCGGCGCGCATTCGGCGCAGGTCTCGGCAGGCGTGAGCGGCTCGGTCGTCGCGCATCCGGGCGGCGTGACGTTCTCGCAGACGGTTGGCGATACGTTCGGCATCGTCGAGGCGAAAGGTGCGGAAGGCGCAACGGTGTCGAGCGCGTCGGGCGTGAAGGTGGATTCGCACGGCTACGCGGTCGTGCCGCTCCTCACGGCATACGGGATGAACACGGTGGATATCGACCCGAAGGGTTCGTCGAGCGATGTCGAGTTCGTGTCGACGTCGGAGCGTGTTGCGCCGCGGCTGGGCTCGGTTGTGATGCTGAAGTACAAGACGGTGACGGGGCGCGCGGCGTTGATCCGCGCACCGCAGATGGACGGCGCACCGTTGCCGTTCGGTGCGGATGTGCTGGATGCGAACGGCAATCACGTTGGCGTGGTCGCTCAGGACAGCCGGATCTTTGCGCGCGGTATCGAGGATAAGGGGACGCTTGTCGTAAAGCTTGGTGAAAACGAAGGCGACATCTGCCGGATTCAGTACGCATTGCCAGTGAAGGGTGATAAGGCGGATGCTTATACGTCGGTGGAAGGGCATTGCGCCACCGGCTCCTCCATCGCGCCAGTGGCAGTTGTGCCCGCGGCCGGCGCAAGCGCGGGTTAAGAGAAAAGGAGCCGGGCGATGTCGACCACGCAGAATCTTGCAGCGTGACGGCGCCGACGGTGCTGTAAAGAAGAAGTGCGACAAAGTGGATTGATGAAGGGGAGAACACAATGAAACCGAACACGATTCTTGTAGTGTTGAAACTGCGGCTGCACAGCGTCCTGATGCTGGGCGCGTTCATCGCCTTGTTCGCAGCCGGCTCTCAGGCATATGCCGGGACGATCTCATGCAACGTGACGGGACAGACCAGCAATCCTCCCGCCGTGGGTGCCGCCAGCTTCGGCCGCGATGCGCCCATCGGAAGCACGACGCCGGCTTATTCGAACACCTTGAGCTTCCACTGTCCGGGTGACCCTTGTTGTGATCGCGACATATATTTGTACTTCAATGCAGCGCCGACGGCGCTCGTCGCCGGTTACAGCGATGTCTATCCGACCAACCTTTCGGGCATCGGTGTGCGATTCACCGTATCGAACGGACCTTCGACGACATGCAACAGCTTGCCGTTGACGGTGCCCAATGGGTATCGGCAGGTTATATGTCATCAGATCTGGGCAAGTGCAACGCCCGGTTACGACTTCAACGTCACGATTTCCGCGCAGTTCGTCAAGACGGGCGCCGTTGCGCCAGGTACGCTCACCACCATACCGGCGTTGTCGATCACGAATGCCATCAACAATCAGAGCGGAACGTTTCCTTGGGGCAATGCGTTCACGGGGACGGCCAGCGGGAACTTCTCCAGCATTGCCTGCTCGGTAACCCAGTCGGCTGTCCAGGTGACGATGCCGCAGGCAAACACAAAGGATCTCGCTTCGGTTGGCGCAACGACGGGAAGCACGCCGTTCAGTCTGTCGCTGAACTGCGATCCCGGTGTGCGCGTCGCAGTGACAGTATCGGACCTGACGACGCCGTCGAACCGAAGCAGCACGCTTTCGTTGACGGCTGATTCGACCGCAAAAGGCATTGCGTATCAGCTCTCATATGCAGGCACGCCAATACTGTACGGGCCGGATTCTTCCGCTGCCGGAACCGTGAACCAGATTTCGGTGTCGTCGTCGCCGACCACGGGCGGCGTTTATTCTGTGCCGCTGAAAGCGAGCTATATCCGTACAGGCGCAATGAATCCGGGGTCCGCCAACGCGAAGGCCACGTTTACGATGTCCTATCAATAGTCGTCGTCTTATCCGGCCAGACGCGGCGGACTTCACTGGCCGCCCGGGAAGCATCGGCTCGCGCCAGCTATACTTATAGGTTGCCCCGGCACGTGTATCATCGCGGCTTTGCCGGTTCTCGCGGGCCTGTCCGGCATGTCGCCGCGCCCGGTTGCCGTATCGCCGCCTGCCAGAAGGGCGTGCGCCATGACCCTAATTGCCAATGTCAGTCTCCGAACTCAAACGCCGCCGCACGTTCGCGGTCATTTCCCACCCGGACGCGGGTAAAACCACGCTCACGGAAAAGCTGCTGCTGTTCTCGGGCGCGATCCAGATCGCGGGCACCGTGAAGGGCCGCAAGAGCAACCGCTACGCGACGTCCGACTGGATGGAGATCGAAAAGCAGCGCGGCATTTCCGTCGCGAGCTCGGTGATGCAGTTCGAGTACGGCGACTGCGTGATCAACCTGCTCGACACGCCGGGCCACGAGGACTTCTCGGAAGACACGTACCGCGTGCTGACGGCCGTCGATGCCGCCGTGATGGTGATCGACGGCGCGAACGGCGTCGAAGCGCAGACGCTCAAGCTGCTCGAAGTGTGCCGCAGCCGCAAGACGCCGATCGTCACGTTCATCAACAAGCTCGACCGCGAAGTGCGCGAGCCGCTCGATCTGCTCGACGAAATCGAACAGCATCTGGGCGTGTCGGCCGTGCCGTTCACCTGGCCGATCGGTATGGGCAAGGACTTCCAGGGCGTCTACGACATCCAGAACGATCAGGTGCGCGTGTTCCGCGCGGGTCAGGACACGCTCGGCGGCGAAGTCGAAACGCTGCGCGCGCCGGGCGACGAGGAGGGCGAGCGCCGTTTCGGCCACGCATGGGTGCGCGCGAAAGAAGAGATCGACCTGATCACGGGCGCAACGCCCTCGTTCGATCGCGACGAATTCCTCGCGGGCCAGCAGTCGCCCGTGCTGTTCGGCTCGGCGATCAACAACTTCGGCGTGAAGGAAATTCTCGACGCGCTCGTCGATCTCGCGCCGCCGCCGTCCGCGCGACTGACCGTGCAGCGCCCGGTGCTGCCGGAAGAGCCGAAATTCACGGGCGTCGTGTTCAAGGTGCAGGCGAACATGGACCTGGCGCACCGCGACCGCGTCGCGTTCATTCGCGTGTGCTCGGGTCGCTTCGAGCGCGGCATGGCGCTGAAGGTTACACGCAACAATAAAACGTTCCGCGCGAACAACGTTGTGACGTTTCTGTCGCAGCGCCGCGAGACGGTCAGCGAAGCGTACGCGGGCGACATCATCGGTATCCCGAATCACGGCACGCTGAGTCTCGGCGATACGCTGACGGAAGGCGAAATGCTGCAATTCGTCGGTTTGCCGTTCTTTGCGCCGGAAATTTTCCAGACGGTCGAAGTGGTCGATCCGATGCGCTCCAAGCAGCTCGGCGAAGCGCTGAAGCAGCTCGGCGAAGAAGGCGCGATCCAGGTGTTCAAGCCGGTCATGGGCGGGTTGACGATTCTGGGCGCGGTTGGGCAACTGCAGTTCGAAGTGGTGTCGCACCGCCTGTCGACGGAATACAAGGTCGATGTGCGGATGGCGCCCGCGCGCTACCGGATGTCGCGCTGGGTGACTTGCGACGATGCCGCCGAGTTGCGCCGCTTCTGCGATTCATACGCGCAGCGTATTGCCTACGATGCCGCCGATGCGCCGACGTATCTCGCATCGCACATCTCCGAGATCGAAGTCGCGCAAAAGGCGTGGCCGAAGATCGTGTTCAACGAACTGCGCGAGCATTCGGGTGCGCCGTTCAGGAAGGCGATGTAACAAACCGCGCTTCCTCGCCATAAAAAAAGGCCGTGTTCCAACGAACACGGCCTTTCGCTTTGAGGCGATCCGCGAATCGCGAGCCTTACGACATCCCCAGCACCTGCTCCCGCATCCAGCTCGCAAACGCCTGCACGTGTTCGAGCGTTGCATGCCGCTCGGCGATATCGAGCCAGTAGCCATAAGGCCCGCTCACCTCGATATCCGACATCGGCGCGAGGCTGCCTTCGCCCAGTTCCTCGATGATCATGTTGCGATCGACGATCGCGAGGCCCACGCCTTTGCGCGCCGCGTGGATGGCCTGTTCGAGCGTCGAGAACTCGATGCCGTTGTCGGCGTAATGCGCCGGCAGGCCGGCCTTGTCGAGCCAGTCGGGCCACAGGTTCAGGCGCGCGTCGTTGTGCAGCACGTGCAGCGCGGGCAGCGTTTCCAGCAGTTTGTCCAGCGGCTCGCCGCCAAGGCGAGGCGCGCCGACCAGCGTATGCCGCTCGATCATCAGCAGCTCGGAATGGGCACCGGGCAGCGCGTCGCGGCCGAAGCGGATGTTGCAGTGGCAGTCGTCGGTGGGTCCTGTGCGCACGGACAACTCGACGTCCGGCAATTCGACAGCGAGCGAGCCGAGCCGCGGCGAAAACCATTGCGTGGCAAACGTGGGCGGCACTGACAGCACGAGGCGCCGGCGGCCTTTGGCCGTCGTGACCTGGCGCGTGCCGCGTTCGAGCGTGTCGAACGCTTCGGACACGCACGGCAGCAACTGCTGTCCCGCCTTCGTCAGGCGGATGCCTTTGTGATCGCGCTCGAAAAGCTTCGCGCCAAGCGATTCTTCGAGAATCTTGATCTGCCGGCTGACGGCGCCCTGCGTGACGCACAGCGCGACGGCAGCGCGGTTGAAACTCATGTGCCGTGCCGTCTCTTCGAAAAAGCGCAACGCGATCAGCGAGGGCAGACGCCGCATAACTCTTCCTTCAGTCTCATCGTTCTTCTCTGTTACACCCGCATGCGCTTTCTTGATCGATTCGCGGAACGTGGCGAGCCGGAGGCGGCGCCGCAGCCGGAAAGCCGCGCCGCGAGCCGTGGAGGCGATTCTACATGGTGCGCAGGGCGGGAGTGGGCGGACGCATGGCGCGCCTGCGCGACGGTCGAGTCCGCCAGCGCTCCGTTTGGCCTATAGCGCGGGCTAACGTCAGACGAACCCCGCTGCCTTCGACGAACCCGTCCCACAGCGCCCCGCTCATCGCCTATCCTGATGAAATCGCGCGCCTCGACCGCGCACCCACTCATTCGCGGAGCGCCCGTGACCGTACGCAATCTCGACGCGTTGTTTCGCCCAAAATCCATTGCCGTGATCGGCGCCTCGAAGCGCGAGGGCAGCACGGGCGCAATGGTATGGAAGCGGTTGATCGAAGGCGGTTTCGACGGCCCCGTCTGGGCCGTCAATCCGAAGTACGACATGCTCGACGGCCACGCCTGCGTCGGCAACGCGGGCGATTTGCCCGACGCGCCGACCGTTGCGATCATCTGCACGCCGCCTTCGACGTGGCCCGCCATCGTCCACACGCTCGGCGGGCGCGGCACGCGCGCGGCGATCATCGTCGGCGAGGCGCGCTGCGATGACGACCGCGCCGACGTGCGCCACACGCTCGCCGCCGCGCGGCCGCATCTGCTGCGTATCGTCGGGCCGGGCAGCCTCGGCGTCATCACGCCCGCGCTCAAGGCGCATCTCGGCGCGCCTTCCGTGACGGTACGCTCGGGCGGCGTCGCGTGGGTGTCGCAGTCGAACGCGTTGACCAACGCGGTGCTCGGCTGGGCGCATGCGCGCGGCCTGGGCTTTTCGCACGCGATGGCGCTCGGCGACGAAGCCGACGTCGATGCCGGCGACGTGCTCGACTATCTCGCGAGCGATCCCGGCACGCGCGCGATCCTGCTCGAAGTGGATTCCGTGAAGGCGGCGCGCAAGTTCATGTCGGCGGCGCGGGCGGCGTCGCGCAACAAGCCGGTGCTGGCGTTGCGCTCGGGCCGCAGCGATCCCAACGACGCGCTCTACACGGGCGCGTTCCGCCGCGCGGGCGTGGTGCGCGTCGATGCGCTCGACGATCTGCTCGATGAAATCGAAACGCTTGGCGTGGGCCGCGTCGCGGCGGGCGCAACGGCGACGCTGATCACGAGCGACCGCGGCGTCGCGACGCTCGCCACCGACGCGTTCAAGGCCGCCGGCGACACGCTAGCGCCGTGCCCGTCAGGCGCCGTCGATGCGCTTGCACAAGCATTGCCGCGCGCCGTGCCGGGCAATCCGCTGCTGCTTGGCAGCGACGCACGCGCCGAGCATTTCGGCACGGCGCTGAAGGTGCTCGCCGATCAGCGTTTGACGGGGACGGCATTCGTCGTACACGCGTCGACGCACGGCGCGCCCGTCGAGGAAGTCGCGCAGGCGTTGATCGCGAATCAGCGCTACGCGTATCGCGGGCTGCTGGCGTGCTTTTTCGGCGGCGTGAAGCGCGAGACGCGCGATGCGTTGCACGAGCACGGCATCCCTGTGCACACCACGCCGCAGCGGCTTGCGCGCGCGTTCGAGCGTCTCGTCGAGTATCGGCTCGTGCGCGAACTGTTGATGCAGACACCCGAAGGTCAACCCGCGCGCGTGCCCGAAGCGATTGACGCTGCGCAGGCGCAGGCTTGCGCGGCGCTCTCGTCGGGCGTGACGTTACTTGAAGGGGATGACGCGGCGCGGCTGCTCGCGCACTTCGGCGTGCGCACGGTGCCCGACGAAGCGCGTGACGGTGCCGTAGTCGATATCGCGGTCGAGCTGCGCGACGACGCCAACTTCGGCCCAGTGTTCCGTTTCACCGCGCCACCCGAGCACGACGAAGCGCGGCCGATGTGCGTGTTCGGCCTGCCGCCGCTGAACCCCGTGCTATCGGGCGACATACTGTCGAACTCGGCGTATTCGCGCGAAGTCTCGCCCGAGCCCGTTCTGACTACGCTGACGTCGATTTCGCAGGCGGTGTCGGAGATACGCGAGATCGTTTCGCTGAAGCTTGCGTTGCGCGTGATGAGAAACGGCGCGGCGATCGTCGCGCCGCGTCTGTGGCTATCGGCGAACCGCACGCGTTTCGCGATCATGCCGTATCCGCGGCGCTACGAAGAGACACTCGACTGGCGCGGCCAGCGCATCACGGTGCGGCCGATTCGCCCGGAAGACGAAGCGGCGCATCGGGACTTCGTCGAATCGATGACGCCCGACGATCTGCGCCTGCGCTTTTTCGGCGCGGTCGGCAGCTTCGATCATTCGCAGCTCGCGCGTATGACGCAGATCGACTACGACCGCGAGATGGCGCTGATCGCGACGACACAGAACGACGACGGTTCGACGCACACGCTTGGCGTCGTGCGCGCCGTCGCGGACCCGGACAACGAAACGGCCGAGTTCGCGATGGCCGTGCGTTCGGATCAGAAGGGCAAGGGGCTAGGGCGTCTGTTGATGGAGCGGATCATCGCGTATTCGCGCTCGCGTGGCACGCACTGGATCATCGGCGAGGCGTTGCGCGAGAACTCGGCGATGATCGGGCTGGCGACGGCTGTCGGCTTCACGACGACGCGTACGGAGGACCCGGGCGTGGTCGGCTTCAGGATGGCGCTCGATCAGCCGGATGAACGGGGCGCCGTGGGGTTCGGCGCGTCGCCTGCGTGTTCTGCCTCTGCCCCTACTACTACTAGTACTACGCGTAGCTGAGCGTGTGTTTAAGCCGCGAGCTTCATCGCTGCCGCGTCTACCTGTTCGCGTGACACGGAGAGTTCTTCGAGCCACTCGGGGGCGTACGTCGCGCCCGTTTCGCGTTCGAGGCGCGCGATCGTTGCTGCACAGCGCACTGCGTCCTTCGGTGTCGCGATGAACGGTTTCACCGATTGTCCTGCCGTGAAGGCTTCGAACAGCGGCACGCGGACTTCGTCGGGCAGCGCGCGCGTCCATTGATATGGCTTGCCGTTGAACGTGACTGTCGGCGGCAGCATGCGTTCTTTCTTTGCGGCCGGAATCAGGCCGAAGTTGCGGGCGGCGTCGCCGATCTGATCGGCCGAGAAGAGTTCGTCGGGCGTGATGTCGAATTGCGTGATGAAGGTTTCGATCTGCTTCATTGCCGCGGACCGGTCGTCGCGTTTTTGCTGTGCGCGGGAGACGATTTCACGGAGCTCGTCGGCTTCTTCGCCGGAGATGGTGAAGCTTGCCTGCTTCTGCTGGAGTTCGGAAAAACGCTGGAATTCGAGGTCGGACAGAAGTTTGGCCATAAAGGTTTGGGTTGCGCGTGGGCGCAAGGGGACTTTGGGGTTTGGGAAGGGGCGACATTCTATCGCATTGAGGTTTGAGGTTTGGGGCTTTGTGCCTGCGTTTGTGTTTTGTCTTCGTGGCGGGGCTCGTTTGGTTTGCCGGTCCTTGCGCTGGCATCCGCGTGTTGCCTTCGTGCTTCAGGCGTCGCCCCTGTGGGGGCGGCACCTACTTTTCTTTGCCGCCGCAAAGAAAAGTAGGCAAAAGAAAGCGGCTAACACCGCCAGTTCTTGTGTGCCGCAAAGAAAAGTAGGCAAAAGAAAGCGGCTAACACCGCCAACATTTCTTCTTGCCTGAGGGCCCCCACACCGCAAAGAAAAGTAGGCAAAAGAAAGCGGCTAACACCGCCAACATTTCTTCTTGCCTGAGGGCCCCCAAAGGGTCTTACGCTTCACACGGCAGCATTTCTGTTCGCGTTCGTTGCCAACGCTTCGAATGAATGCCTCACCCGCTTCAAATGCATTTGCACGGGCAAGCGGCAGCGAATGGTATGTGCCGCTCAGGTGGCAAACAGTGTGTAGGTTGTCGCGTCGTACAGGGTAGCGCTCTTACAGGGTGGAACGCATGCGCTATCGATTCGAAGTGAGGCGTGCGAAGCACTACGGCCTACACACAGTTTGCCACCTGGGCGGCCGTGGACTATCTGGCACGGCATGGTGCAGCACGGGCGGGCGAAGCGGGTGAGGCGCACCGCAAGAGCGCTGGCAACGAACGTGGGTCACGTGGTCGCCGTGTGAAGCGTAAGAACCTTTGGGGGCCCTCAGGCAAACACAAGAATTAGCGGTGTTAGCCGCTTTCTTTTGCCTACTTTTCTTTGCGGCGGCAAAGAAAAGTAGGTGCCGCCCCGCACAGGGGCGACGCTTGAAGCACGCTAACAAAACGCGGATGCCAGCGCAAAGGCAAAACACTGAACGGCGACGCTTGAAGCGCGAAGGCATAACGCGGATGCCAGCGCAAACACAAGCAAACCAAACCGGCTGCGCCACGAAGGCAAAACGCGGATGCCAGCGCAAAGGCCAGAACAACCAAACCGCCCGCGCTGCGCAAGCGCAAGAACCAAAACCCCGACCTACGACCTCACCTCAGGCTCAGCAAACATCGACAACCCCTGCACAATCTCCCGCAGCATCTGCGTAACCTGATCCAGCGAAGGCGCCACATACTCATCAATCCGCTTAAGGAAAGGACAAGTCATCGCAGCAATCGCCTGCCCTGACGCCGTCAGCACAGGAAAAGTCAAATCGGTGACACCAAAAATCTGCTGACTGTCCTTCTGCGAAAACCCAGCCGCGCGAATGGTCTCGCACGCACTTTCGAGCGCGCCATGATCGATCGTCACTTCGCCTTTGACCTTGGTGTGCTCGGCGAGCATATGCTCCCGCTGCTCAGGCGTCTGGAAAGCGAGCATCGTGCGCCCCGAACTCGTATCGATCAAACCCACCCGCGACCCGAGCCGCACGGAAATGCCCCAAGTGCCCGGCCCATCCACCTGTGCGATCACAAGCAGATTGCCACGGTCATAGACAGCAAGATGACACGACTGCTCAGCATCGGCAGCAAAGCGCTGCATCAACGGTAACGCCTCGGAAATCAGCCGGTTCATCGGCGGATGCCGATGCGCAAGCGCATACAACTTCAGGCTCAGCGAATACCGGTCGCCCCCCGCCGACCGCACCACGTATTGACGCGCCACCAGACGCTCAAGCATCCGGTACATCTCGCTCGCGTTGCGCCCCAGTAGCTTCGTGATCTCGGCACGCGTCAAGCCGCTCTTCTGCTCGGCAAGCAGTTCGAGTATGTCCAGACCCTTGTCCAGCGCAGGCGCGCGATAACGGTCGGCGTCGTCCTTGTCTTCTACATCCATCGTCGGCAGTCGGTTCGTGTTTGACGTTCGCATTTGATTATCGGCTGTCAGAGGACTGTCACACAGGGCGCACGGCTCCAGGGAAAACACCCACGCGTGTCACGTTGACTTGTCAATGTTCGTATATGAATAATACGTTCATTGGTGAATGCATGCACCAATGCCCATAAGAAAGTGAAAGGTCGATGCACCCGGTTCGCCGGTTCCTCTTCCCACAACGCAGATGGATGCGGATCAGCGCTCAAGCGCAACTCCGATCCATCGCACTAACGTGCATGGGATGGGAGTAAGCGCTGAAGCGCTAACTCCCATCGACACAGGAGACAAGCATGGGTTTCGCCAAGGAGCCGCGCGCGGCTCGCCGTATCGTTCAGAACGCGCTGACGGCCGCCGTGGCCGCGACGTGCATCGCTGGCATCACGTTCAGCACGGCCGCGCAGGCGGCTGACACAGGCAAGGTCGGTCTCGGCCTGCCGCTTCTCACGTCGCCGTTCTGGCAGTCGTACAACAACTATCTGCCGAAGTACGCGAAGGAAATGGGCATCGACATCCTCGCGCCCGTCAATTCGAACAACGACCCCGCGCAGCAGATCACCGACATGAACAACATGGTGAATCTGGGCGCGAAGGGCATCGTCGTCGGGCCGATCGATTCGGCGGCGATCAGCCGTGCGCTCGACTCGGCATCGGCGAAGAACGTGGCCGTGGTCGCCGTCGACGTCGCGCCGACGCAAGGCAAGGTCGCGATGGTCGTGCGCGCCGACAACCGCGCGTACGGCACGAATGCGTGCAAGTACATCGGCGAGCACGTGAAGTCGGGCAAGGTCGTGCAGATCATGGGCGATCTGGCGTCCGTCAACGGTCGCGACCGCTCGGAAGCATTCCGCGCGTGCCTGAAGAACTATCCGGCGCTGTCGCTGCTGGAGATTCCGGCGGGCTGGAAGGGTGATGTCGCGGCAAGCTCGCTGGATAGCCTGTTGACCGCGAATCCCGATGTGAAGGCGATCTACATGCAGGCGGGCGGTGTCTATCTGTCGCCGACGCTGCAGACGCTGCGCCGCAAGCAGATGCTGTTCCCCGCAGGCGACGCGAAGCATGTCGTGATCGTCAGCAACGACGGTATTCCGCAAGAGTTCGACGCGATCCGCAAGGGCGAAATCGACGCGACCATTTCGCAGCCCGCCGATCTCTACGCGAAGTACGGCCTCTACTACATGAAGGCCGCGCTCGCCGGGCAGACGTTCAAGCCGGGTCCCACCGATCACGGCAGCAACATCGTGCAGTTGCAACCTGGTGTTCTCGAAGACCAGTTGCCGGCGCCGCTCGTGACGAAGGCGAATGTCGACGACAAGAACCTCTGGGGCAACACGCTCAAATGAGCGCCTAAGTGAGCAAGCAAGTGAGCGAGCAAATGACCCACGACGCGAACGCATCCACGCGCGCGGTCGTCGAGGCGCTTGGCGTAGGCAAGCGCTTCGGCAGCCACGCGGCGCTGAGAGACGTCAGCATGCGCGTGTTGCCCGGCGAGTCGCATGCGCTCGTCGGGCGCAACGGCGCGGGAAAATCGACGCTGGTGTCGATTCTCACCGGCCTGCGCAAGTCCGACACGGGCGAAGTGCGATTCGGCGGCGAGCTTGCGCCGCCCATCGCCGACCGCGACGCGTGGCGCGAGCGCGTCGCGTGCGTCTATCAGCATTCGACGATCATCCGCGAACTGTCCGTCGCGGAGAACCTGTTCATCAACCGGCAGCAGACGCGCAACGGCGTGATTGACTGGCGCACCATGCGCCGCGAGGCGCGCGCGCTGCTCGATCACTGGAAGATCGACGTGCGCGAAGACGCGCGCGCCGGCGACCTCACCGTCGAAGCGCGGCAACTCGTCGAGATCGCGCGGGCGCTGTCGTATGGCGCGCGCTTCATCATTCTCGACGAACCGACGGCGCAACTCGACGGCGACGAAATCAAGCGGCTCTTCAGGCGCATCGAGGAATTGCAGCGCGAAGGCGTGACGTTCCTGTTCATCTCGCATCACTTGCAGGAGGTGTACGAGATTTGCCAGGCCGTCACCGTGCTGCGCGATGCAAGGCATATCGTCAGCGCGCCTGTGTCGGCGTTGCCGCGCGAGCAGCTGATCGAAGCAATGACGGGCGAGCGCGGCGGCCTCAATGTCACCGACGCGGCTTCCCGCCAACCTCTACCTCCTGCGACGGCCGTCGCGTTGCAGGTCGAAGCGCTCACGGGTGCGGACTACGAAGACGTCACCTTTGCAGTGAAGCGCGGCGAAGTCATCGGACTCACGGGCGCAACGAGCAGTGGACGCACGAGCGTCGCCGAAGCGATTGCGGGGCTGCGCAAGCCACAGCGCGGCGGCATTCGCGTCGACGGCGAAGCGTTGCCGCTCGGCGACGTGCCCGCTGCATTAAAGCGCGGCATCGGCTGCGTGCCGAAGGACCGTCATCACGAAGGACTGGTGCTCACGCAATCAGTCGCGGAAAACGCGTCGATGACGATCGCACGCATGCTCGGCAAGTTCGGCATCGCGCCGCCCGCGAAGAAGAATGCATTCGGCAAGAAGATGATTGACGCGCTCGGCATCGCTACGCAGGGGCCGGAGCAAGTCGTGTCGGGGCTGTCGGGCGGCAATCAGCAGAAGGTCGTGATGGCCCGCGCGTTGGCAACCGATCCCGACGTGCTCGTGCTGATCGATCCGACGGCGGGCGTCGACGTGAAATCGAAAGAAGCGCTGTTGGCCGTTGTCGATCGCGTGCGCGAAGAGGGCAAGTCGGTGATCGTCGCTTCGGGCGAACTCGACGATCTGCGCGTCTGCGATCGCGTGCTCGTGATGTTCCGTGGCCGCATCGCGGCCGAGTTTCCGGCAGGTTGGGAAGACAACGACCTGATCGCATCCGTTGAAGGAGTCAGTCTCCATGAAGAATAGTGTGCCTGCGTTTGCGTCGGCTCAATCGGCTCAAGGAATGGGCTCGAGCGCCGCGCGTCCGCGCATCGAGTTCGCGCGTTTGCGCGATCTCGCGCTGGTGCCCGCGCTTGCATTGCTGATCGTGATCGGCGCGTTCGTCAGCCCGAGCTTTCTGACGAAGGCGAATCTGATCAGCGTGCTGGGCGCATCGGCGGCATTGGCGCTTGTCGTGCTGGCCGAATCGCTGATCGTTCTGACGGGCAAGTTCGATCTTTCGCTCGAATCGACGGTCGGCATCGCGCCCGCTGTCGGCGCGATGCTCGTGATGCCTGCGGCTTCCGCGGGCTTCGGGTTCGAATGGCCGGCTGCGGCGGGCCTGCTCGCGATCCTCGTGGTCGGCGCAGTGATCGGTTTCATCAACGGCTTTCTGGTCGTGCGGCTGCGCCTGAACGCGTTCATCGTCACGCTCGCGATGCTGATCGTGCTGCGTGGCATGCTGGTCGGCGCGACGAAGGGCGGCACGCTGTTCGACATGCCGCCGTCGTTCTTCGAACTCGCGACCACGATTGTGCTCGGCTTGCCGTTGTCGGTGTGGCTGGCGGCTGTGGCGTTCGGCATCGCGGCGTTCATGCTGCGCTATCACCGCCTGGGCCGCGCGCTGTATGCGATCGGCGGCAATCCGGAAGCGGCGCGCGCGGCGGGCATTCGTGTCGAGCGCATCACTTGGGGCGTGTTCGTGCTCGGCAGCGTGCTCGCTTCGATTGGCGGCCTCGTCGTGACGGGCTATGTGGGCGCGATCAACGCGAACCAGGGCAACGGCATGATCTTCACCGTGTTCGCTGCGGCCGTGATCGGCGGCATTTCGCTCGATGGCGGCAAGGGCACGATGCTCGGCGCGCTGTCCGGCGTGCTGCTGCTCGGCGTCGTGCAGAACCTGCTGACGCTCGCACAGGTGCCGTCGTTCTGGATTCAGGCGATCTACGGCGCGATCATTCTCGGCTCGCTGATGGTGGCGCGCCTCGCCAGCGGCGAAGGACAAAACTGACATGACGCATATGACGGACCACCGCCTGATTCTGCTCAGTCCCGAAGACAACTGCCTGATCGCTGGCGCGCGGCTCGAAGCCGGCACGCGAATCGAGATCGAAGGCGAGCACGTGACGCTCGCGAAGACGATCGAGCTCGGCCACAAGGTCGCGCGCCATGCACTGCGCAGCGAAGAGAAGGTGCTGCGTTACGGCGCAGTGATCGGCCACGTGACGACGGATGTCGCGCGCGGCGAGCATCTGCATACGCACAACCTCGAAAGCGATTACCTGCCCACTTATACGCACGACGCAGGCCACGCATTCGTCCATCACTGACGCGGGCCAACAGAACATGACCGACATTTCCGTAGCAAATACCGCGCAATCAGCCATGCTGCCCGTGCTGCAGGGCTATCTGCGCAGCGATGGACGCAAGGGCATCCGCAACGTGGTCGCCGTCGCCTATCTGGTCGAATGCGCGCATCACGTGGCGCGCGAGATCGTTGCGCAGTTCCGCCCTTCGTTCGATGCGTTCGACGACGCTTCCGCAGAGCTGGAAGCGCCCGTTCATCTGATCGGCTTTCCGGGCTGCTATCCGAACAGCTACGCCGAAAAGATGATGGAACAGCTGACGACGCATCCGAATGTCGGCGCGGTGCTGTTCGTGTCGCTCGGTTGCGAGAGCATGAACAAGCATTACCTCGTCGATGTGGTGCGCGCGAGCGGCCGCCCGGTACACGTGCTGACGATCCAGGAAAAGGGCGGCACGCGCAGCACGATTCAATACGGCGTCGACTGGGTGCGCGAAGCGCGAGGCGAACTCGCGAAGCAAAAGAAAGTGCCCATGGCGCTGTCGGAACTCGTGATCGGCACGATCTGCGGCGGCTCGGACGGCACCAGCGGCATCACGGCGAATCCCGCCGTGGGCCGCGCGTTCGATCACTTCATCGAGCATGACGCGACCTGCATCTTCGAGGAGACGGGCGAACTGGTCGGCTGCGAGTTTCATATGAAAAGCCGCGCGGCGCGCGACGATCTCGGCGATGAACTCGTTGCGTGCGTCGCGAAGGCCGCGCGCTATTACTCGATACTCGGCCACGGCAGCTTCGCCGTCGGCAACGCGGACGGCGGCCTGACGACGCAGGAAGAGAAGTCGCTCGGCGCGTATGCGAAGAGCGGGGCGTCGCCGATCGTCGGCATCGTGAAGCCCGGTGATGTCCCGCCCACGGGCGGTCTCTATCTGCTCGACGTCGTGCCGGATGGCGAGCCGCGTTTCGGCTTTCCGAACATCAGCGACAACGCGGAGATCGCGGAACTGATCGCGTGCGGCGCGCATGTGATTTTGTTTACGACAGGACGCGGCTCGGTGGTCGGCTCGGCGATTTCGCCCGTCATCAAGGTCTGCGCGAATCCGAATACTTACCGCAACCTGTCCGGCGACATGGATGTCGACGCAGGGCGTATCCTTGAAGGCCGCGCGACGCTCGACGAAGTGGGCCGCGAAGTGTTCGACGTCACACTCGCCGTGGCGCAGGGCGCGGCGTCGAAATCGGAGTCGCTTGGGCATCAGGAGTTTATCCTTACGTACAAGACGTTCGAGCCCGTCGGGCCGGCGTGCTTGCCGTCGAATGCGGCGCTGCCGCATCGGGTGGTCAGCGTGGCCGCGCAGTGAACGTTGCGGTGAGCGCTGGGTTGAACATAAAACACAACATGGAGAGCGAGACGATGACGGACGCGGCGGGTTCAAACGTGCGCAAGCGGCGCCGCATCGGCGGCCGCGCACTCGAAGTCACGGGGCTGGGGCTCGGCACCGCGCCGCTCGGCGGACTTTATCGCGATCTGTCCGATGAAGAAGCGTTCGGCGCGGTTCAGGCCGCGTGGGACGCGGGCGTGCGCTTCTTCGACACCGCGCCGCACTATGGACACACGAAGGCTGAGCATCGCTTGGGCGATGCGCTGCGGCGCTATCCGCGCAACGAGTTCGTGCTGTCGACCAAGGTCGGCCGTCACTTCGTGCCGCGCAAGAACCCGTATGACGGCAGCGAAGGTTGGCAAAACCCGCTGCCGTTTGAAGCGATCTACGACTACACGCACGACGGCATTCTGCGTTCGTTCGAAGACAGCCAGCAGCGCATGGGCATCGTCGATATCGACATTCTGCTCATTCACGACATCGGCGTCGTCACGCATGGCGAGCGCAACGCGTACTACTGGCAACAGCTCACGCAAGGCGGCGGCTTCCGCGCGCTCGACGATCTGCGCTCGCAAGGCGCTGTGAAAGCCGTCGGTCTCGGCGTCAACGAAGGCGCGGCGATCCTCGACGCGATGCGCGAATTCGACATTGATTGCGCGTTGCTCGCGGGCCGCTACACGCTGCTCGAACAGGCGACGCTCAACGACCTGCTGCCCGAATGCGAAAAGCGCAACGTCAGCATTCTGTTGGGCGGCGCGTTCAATTCGGGGATTCTCGCGCGCGGCGTCGAAGGCGATCTGAAGTTCAACTATGGCGAGGCGCCGAAGGAAGTGATCGAGCGCGTCGCGCGTCTGGAAGCGGTGTGCAAGGTGCATGGCGTGCCGCTGGCTGCTGCCGCGTTGCAGTTTCCGTATGCGCACCCCGCCATCGCGACGGTGTTGACGGGCGCGCGCAACGCGGGCGAACTGCGCGAGAATGTGGCTTCGTTCGACAAGCCGATTCCCGCCGAACTCTGGCAGGCGCTGCGCGACAAAGGCTTGCTCGATCCACGCGCGCCCGTGCCGAAGGACTAGCGGTTCGATCACATCATGCAAATCGACGCACACCAGCATTACTGGAACCCCGAGCGTGGCGACTACGGCTGGCTGACGCCCGATCTCGCGCTGCTCTACCGCACGTTCGGTCCCGACGATCTCGCGCCGCTGCGCGAACGTGCGGGCGTGTCGCGCACGGTCGTCGTGCAGGCCGCGCAGACTGTCGACGAGACGCGCTATCTGCTCGATCTCGCGCGCAATGAAGCGTCGATTGCGGGCGTCGTCGGCTGGGTGCCGATGCTCGATGCAGGCGCGCCCGCATTGATCGCTGAACTCGCGCGTGATCCGAAATTCAAGGGCGTACGGCCGATGCTGCAAGACCTGCCCGACGACAACTGGATTGCCAACCCCGCGCTGAAGCCCGCCGTCGATGCGTTGATCGCCCACGACCTCGCATTCGATGCGCTGATTTTTACGCGTCACGTCGATGCGCTGGAAACATTCATCAAGCGCTTTCCGCAACTGCGCGTCGTGATCGATCACGGCGCGAAGCCGCCGATCCGCGACGGCAGCGCGGGCTGGCACGCATGGGCCGAAGGCATCACGCGGCTCGCGCAACTGCCGCATGTGCATTGCAAGCTGTCGGGCCTCGCGACGGAAGCCGCGCAAGGCTGGACGGAAGCGACGCTGCGTCCCTACGTCGATCATCTGCTTGCCGCGTTCGGGCCGAAGCGCCTGATGTGGGGCAGCGACTGGCCGGTGCTGAACCTGAACGGCGACTACCTGCTGTGGCATTCGATTGCGACAGAGCTGCTTGCATCGATATCCGATGCCGAACGCGATGCGGTTTTCGGCGGCAATGCGGCGGCGTTCTACCGGTTGTGACGGTTCAACTGGAATTCAACATTCGCGCCGGTGAGCAGCCGTTGCAATACCCGGTATGACCCAAACGCCAATCCAACGGGAGCCTTAAATGGTACAAAGACTGGCCGGCAAGACGGCCTTGATCACGGCAGCGGGACAGGGCATCGGCCTTGCGACGGCCGAGCTTTTCGCGCGTGAAGGCGCGCGCGTCATCGCCACCGACATCCGCATCGACGCGCTCAAGGACAAGCCCGTCGAAGCGCGCCAGCTCGATGTGCTCGACGGCGCGGCGATCAAGGCGCTTGCGCAGGAACTCGGTCCCATCGACGTGTTGTTCAATTGCGCGGGCTACGTGCATGCGGGCTCGATTCTCGAAGCGAGCGAGGAAGACTGGGACTTCGCATTCGATCTGAACGCGAAGGCGATGTACCGGATGATCCGCGCGTTTTTGCCTGCGATGCTGGAGGAGGGCGGCGGGTCGATCATCAACATGTCGTCGGCGGCGTCGAGCATTAAGGGCGTGCCGAATCGCTTCGTGTATGGCGCATCGAAAGCCGCCGTCATCGGTCTGACCAAGGCCATCGCCGCGGATTTTGTCACGCGGGGCGTACGCTGTAACGCGATCTGCCCGGGCACGGTACACTCGCCTTCGCTCGAGCAGCGGATCGCCGAGCAGGCGAAGGCGCAGGGCGCGACGGTCGAAGCGGTGCATGCCGCGTTCGTCGCGCGTCAGCCGATGGGCCGTGTCGGCAAGCCGGAGGAGATTGCGGCGCTGGCCTTGTATCTCGCGTCGGACGAGTCGGGGTTCACGACGGGCCAGGCGCATGTGATCGACGGCGGCTGGTCGAACTGAGCCACGCAGCGCGTGCGTGAAGCACGGACCACGTTTATGAACCACGGAATCACTGAACAGAGGAAACTGCAGCGATGAAACTGCTTCGTTATGGACCGAAGGGCCAGGAAAAGCCGGGCTTGCTGGATGCGCAAGGCAAGATTCGCGATCTGTCGAAAGTGGTCGGCGATATCGACGGCAGCACGTTGACGGATGTGGCGCTTGGCAAATTGCGCGCGATCGATCCGGCGACGCTGCCGGTTGTCGAAGGCAATCCGCGCATTGGGCCGTGTGTCGGCAAGATCGGGAAGTTCGTGTGTATCGGGCTGAACTATGCGGACCATGCCGCCGAGTCGAATCTGCCCGTGCCGAGCGAGCCTGTTGTTTTCAACAAGTGGACTAGCGCGATTGTCGGTCCGAACGACGGGATTGAAATTCCGCGTGGCTCGAAGAAGACCGATTGGGAAGTGGAACTGGGCGTCGTGATCGGCAAGGAAGCGAAGTATGTCGATGAGGCGAATGCGCTCGACTATGTGGCGGGTTATTGCGTGATCAATGACGTGTCCGAGCGTGAGTGGCAGATCGAGCGCGCCGGGCAATGGGATAAGGGCAAGGGGTTCGATACGTTTGGGCCGATCGGGCCTTGGGTTGTTACGCGTGATGAGGTTGCGGATCCGCAGAATCTGAAGCTGTGGCTCGAGGTGGATGGGCATCGGTATCAGAATGGCAGCACCAAGACCATGGTGTTTGGTGTCGCGAAGCTTGTTTCTTATCTGTCGCAGTGTATGAGCTTGCAGCCGGGGGATGTGATTTCTACGGGCACGCCGCCGGGGGTTGGGATGGGTGTGAAGCCCGAGGCTGTTTATTTGAAGCCGGGGCAGACTGTGAAGCTCGGGATTGAAGGGCTCGGGGAGCAGCAACAGAAGACTTATGCGGCGGAGTGATGTGCCTGCGGCGCTGAGTTTTTTTGCCGTTTCGCAATGGCATTTGCGGTTTGGGTTTTTCTGCCTTTGCGGTGGCATCCGGGTTTGATGCTTTTATGCCGGAGGCGGTTTGGTTTGCTAGTGTTTTCGCTGGCATCCGCGATTTGTTAGCCTGTTTCACGCGTCGCCCCTGTGCGGGGGGGAGTGTCTGAATTTTTGTGTGCAAGGCAGATAAAAGCCTGCCATCTGGCAGGCTCGTCAATTGCATTCTACAAATGATTCCTTGTGAAGCGATCCTCGTAGAGGATCGCGAACTGGTTCATCGCGGCTTTCCAGTCATGCGCGGCACGGCTCCAGTCAGCCGTGATATTGCGCAAGGCCAGCCATAGCAGTTTGGTCGCGGCCTCGTCCGTCGGGAAGTGCCCACGCGTCTTGACGATCTTGCGTAGCCGGGCATTGACACTTTCGATGGCATTGGTCGTGTAGATCACCTTGCGAACCGCTGGCGGAAACGCGAAGAAGGGGATCACGCGATCCCAGGCCCGACGCCA